>JAPORV010000389.1 GCA_026710055.1 Aestuariivita sp. | reverse complement strand
AAACCGTCCTCTACCATCCAGCTCCTCCTCACCCCCTCAGCAAGACACCGGGGTCTGGAGAGAAGCTCGGTGGTGCACTTCAGAGTTGAAACGGTGAACAATATTAAAATTTGGCGGACAATCGATCAAAACAATTTCATATTTTTTTGGATTGATATTTCTCAACCCATTTGCAAGCATGCTATGAATCTCTAAAAAATTTTTTTTCGCTTGAGTTAAATTGGCACCTCCCAGTTTCGTGGCTAGTTCTAAGTCTACGTTTATTAACCCCAGATGAGAAGGAATTAAATCTACGCATCCAGCTTTTTCCTTTTGGTTAAGGTTATTTGCTACTCTTGGGGGTGAAAATACAATATCTGAAAGAGACCATGGATTTCCGGATTCAAAAGAATCAAACCATTTTTTTATTGTTTTTGACTTTGAAAAATTGTTTTGCCAATCATCAGGCGAAATAAAAGAAAATGTTAGACTTGCTTGTGCGTCCAAATCTATCATTAGGACTTTATGACCACGCCACGCCAATTCTGCCGCAAGATTTGACGTCAAAGTTGTTTTTCCAACACCTCCTTTATAATTTATAATCGATACTATTTTCACTGTTTGAAATCCTATTTGTTTGTCTTTATGAAGCTTGTTATATGTTTTCTATCTTAATTGTAGCGGATGTAAGACTGTAATCACTACAAATAAACATCACAGTATTTTTTACCACACAAAAGAAAAATGAAAATGAAAAATAAATGAATTCAAAACTGGTGAATTTGTACAACTTAAATCTGGAGGTCCTAAAATGACTGTAGAACAAACACCAGACAAAATTTTTTCCGATAATTTTTATATTTACACCTGGTTTTCAGGCGCAAAACACAGTCGAGCAAAATTTTCTGAAGAAACTCTTCAAAAGTATGTAGAAGACAACGAATGACACCGCAGGAAGCTGCTCAGTGGATGTTGATAGAACTTACAAAGCGGAAAGTGCTTAATCAAGAAAACGCTGCATGGTACCTGACTCGAAAAACCAAATCACTGACCTACCAGAATAACAACGGAAACCTAGCAATAAGCAAACCTGTTTTGGTTGCATTTAACAAACTAACAAAAACCAGTGATGTGGTTTGGTCTCGATCTGAGCGACATTGGCGTTTTCGAAAAAAATACGATCGGCCTGGAAGAATGCAGGATTAAACTTACATTAATACCAAATAAAGGTTTTTGGTAACGACTTTGATGTTTATAACAAGCTATCACATAACCGATTTATATTATCTAATATACTGTACCTTGCATTAACAATGTTCTTGAATGTTGATTTTTTTTACCATACTGTATAGTTGAAAAAATCAACATAATTGTATGGTAAGATAAAATCATGACTGCCGTTAAAACACAGTTCTCGCTCGAACCCTGGGATAGAGACCGTCGTCTTCATGAGCTGGGTTTGGACTTAAACCCTCTCCTCAATATCATACGACAGGTTATTGCGGCGGGCGCTGAAGCCACTCCAGACCATGCTGTAAACGCTGAGGGGACCTATCGTTACCAAGCCGGCGTTGTTGGACTCCGGAGAGCCTTTAAAAGGGATAAATGGGTAAAGGATCGTGAAAACAATATCGAGGCGATCCGAAACGATGATCTCAAGATCAAGATCGCATTTACCAACGTGGATCTTGCCTGCAAGAATGAGCATGAACCACAACCGCGATCAAAAAAAGGTAAAGGAGCTGAACAAAGTTGTTCCAACAAGACCCCTTTCTTTCCCGGAGTCTCTTGGGAAAAACCTCAAGATGAAACATGGAGAACATTTTATCTGATGGTCGACAAGAAAGGCGCCGCGGAACTTTCTCAACCCATCGTTTCGGAAGATACTTTCACAGGATTTATCGAGCGCATTTTTCTTCTGGATACTTCAGACCATAACCCCACTGTGCCAGACGGCAATGAACCCCCGATAATATTAGACCCACAAGTTTCCAGAAAGTGACGGCAAAGTCGACGGTGTTTAATCACGAAAAACTGAAACTTGCCCGGACACGGCGCCATTTGACAAAACGGCAGCTAGCCGAACGGGCCGAGATTTCCGCCCTTACAATTACACGTCTGGAGCAGGGCAAAAACCAGCCGGATGAAAACACCATACAAAAACTTGCCAACGCCCTTCAATATCCTGCCAAATTCTTCTTCGGAGACGAATTAGAAATCATCACTCCAGATACCGTCAGCTTTCGTAGCTTTACAAAAATGACCGCAAAAGAACGCGATGCCGCGATCGCGGCCGGATCACTCGGGCTTTATTTCAGTCGCTGGATTGAAGAAAAGTTTACATTGCCCGAAAACCAACTGCTTGACCTCAGCCATGAAACCGATCCCGAAATGGCCGCGGAATACCTCCGTCAGCATTGGTCACTGGGCAACCGGCCCATCGGACACATGATCCAGCTGCTCGAAACGTATGGCATCCGAATTTTTTCCCTCAGTGAAAATACCGCATCAGTGGATGCTTTTTCATTCTGGTATGACAACACACCTTTTATTTTTCTGAATAATTTCAAAACCGCCGAACACAGTGTATTTGATGCCGCTCACGAACTTGGCCATCTTGTTATGCATAAACGGGGTCATTTAAGAGATTCCAAATCGGTGGAACGGGAGGCAAATCGCTTTGCATCCGCGTTTCTTATGCCCAAGGATGATGTGTGCTCCAGAACACCACCACTGATACATATTTCAACAGTTTTGGAAATGAAAACGCGCTGGCGGGTCTCAGCACTTGCTTTGACTTTTCGTTTACATAAACTGAACCTTCTATCGAATTGGCAATATAAATCCATCTGCATCAAGTTGGGACAATTGGGATATCGTTCGGGCGAGCCTGACGGTATCGATCCTGAAAAATCTGCCGTGTGGCCAAAAGTCTTTTCACAACTCTGGTCTGAAAAAGTAACCAGACAAGAGATCGCAAAGGAACTTCATCTTCCCCTTGATGAACTCAATGGACTCGTATGGGGTGTTTCCAAACCAAAAACAGATACGCCGTCACAAAATGCTCATCATTTGCATGTGATTGAAAATTGTTGACGAAATCATTGCGATAGCAAAATGATGCAACGAACGATTGCGGAATTTGACGCTTCACCGCCAAAACCAAATCATTAAAATTAAGATAGGGACAAGCGAACACCTTTGTGGACACTCGGTTGGGAGCCGAGCATGTCTACCGCTTTCATCACTGCGGCACGGCAATCGTATCTAGGAAATTTTGTTTTATTGCTTAAATTAATATCTGAAACTAATCACAATCAATACACCCACCAGTCCTGTAAACATGATTTTTTGACTTTTGAGCCTCTTACAGAACTCTGCGGTTGAGCGGTTTTTTCCCGGAAAACGGGTTTTTTTTGGCGGTTGGCCTGGATAGGGAGCCGTCCCTTTGGTATGATGAAGGTGAGAAAACCCCACCATACAGGGAGACAGCCCCATGTCCGTGCAAT
>JAPORV010000230.1 GCA_026710055.1 Aestuariivita sp. | reverse complement strand
ATCCGTTGTCGATGTTGCGACCTCAGAAACGGCCCTGCTCAAACCAATCGGGATGTAGTATTGTTATCAGTGAGACGACTCTATATCATTCACTACAAATAAGACAACAATTTA
Source organism: Aestuariivita sp. (assembly GCA_026710055.1). Lineage (GTDB taxonomy): Bacteria > Pseudomonadota > Alphaproteobacteria > Rhodobacterales > Rhodobacteraceae > JAPORY01. The sequence goes on along the minus strand of JAPORV010000230.1, from coordinate 3,379 downwards.
CCGGCTTCTAACATCAATTCAATAATGTTGGTATACTAGGACTTGTTGACATCTATAGTGCGGAGATGCCAGCTGCAAAGCTTGACGCGGTCTTGTCGTAGCGCGTCGTGATCGCACAAAACTCTTTAATTTTGGCGAAAAAATTCTCCATCCGATGTCAGTCGCAATAGGCCTCCCGATCAAAGACCCGTTGAATATTTCGGTTCCTCCTCAGGGGAATCACCACATCAATCCCTCGTGCCGCAAGATCTTCAAGCAAGGCGTCCAAATCGTAGGCCTTGTCGCCGATCAACCTCTTACATAAGAAGTCCTGGAGAAGGTCGGGCGTTGCTATCAAATCATGTTCTGACCCGGTAAAACAACAAAACGGATCAGCTTTCCAACCGCATCGACCAACGCCACGATCTTGCTCGTCAAACCACCTTTTGAGCGGCCGATGCCTTCGTATAATCCCATTTTTCTGATCCGAAAGCCTTTGCATGAGTTTGCATGATGGGATCATCCGCCGAGATCACAGATCGAAATCATCCGATAAAATACTGAAAATAAACGAAAAAACTTTGTTTTGAAACACCCCTACGTGTGTGGGGAAGACCTCAACATATTCTTCATGAATTATGGCGAAGCTACAATATCTTGTTTTTCTTTTGTTTTTAGGGTTTTTATAACGCCCTAATTAGAGACCGCTTATTTCTGTTAATTTTTTTCGAGTTGGTCCGATGGTTCTAATTTCGTAAAAAGGAGATTTTGAAAGTGCCCTAAAAATCACAACCCCTGATTCAGTTGGACAGTGTTTGTATAAATAATCAATTACTGTATTTGCAACTTACTTCTACAGATATCTTGTAGGGGGAGAACAGGATCTAATCAGAGAAAAGAAGTAAAGCAAGAAATTGCGTTATATAGCGTTTGATATCCGAAGTAGCGTTTGATACCGCAAGTTAGCAAATTGAACCGAGATTATAAAGAGAAAGGGATAACTTTTGGTAAAGATAATGAAGAAAGAACCGGATAACGTTATCCATTTAATCTAGGCGTTTCAGACATGGGTGCCAGCGCTCTGGGTTCACTTAAGACCAGACTTGATGCACTTAATACCGTTAGAAAAATGAACCCAGAACTGGAACTGGAATTGATGAAAATTCTTGAGCAACTAGAAATCAGCATTTCATACGTAGATTTTGATCTTAGATTCAAATTTGTCGGGCATTCGTGCAAAAACAAATAATCTAAGACGGAGTAAGAAAAAGTAAATAAGAAATCCACTCCTAGAGGCGGATTTAAGGAATTACTTATTGTCGAATCTTAACGACCCGAATTGATTTCTTTATCAATCAGAAGTTTCCGCTAAGTATTCGTTTCTCTCCACGACCCAGCGGAGGTTCGAGTTTATATTCTGACTTTACCTCCACACCGGCACCTTTGAAACGACGTTCCAAAACCCGATAAGCATTGACAACTTTAGAATCAATTTTATAGTTTCGTTCCAGAATCTTTTCTTCTGTTTCTACAGTTTTGTTTTTTTGCCGCATTTCAAAAATACTCCTTTGTATGAACGAAAGATATTGAATTGTTTTTGTAGACATAGTCTCGCAATAATTCGAAATATCCTCGGATTGCCTGATATAAATCAACATCTTCTTCGAGATTGTCGATTTTCAAGCCGACAGTATCACGTAGCGTAACTACATCAATTCCACGGCCGTGGGAACGCCATTTTTCTGTGTTATTGAGTAGTGCCGCAATGCTACGTGCTCGTTCCTCTTTTATTTTCTCTGTTACGTTTGTTTGATTTGTTTCTGTTTTTGTCCAATTCTTGAATTTATACTGCGTGAGCCATTTTTTGAGAAGATCAATCGACAACTCCCTTGCCTGTTAAAATTGATGCAGTTCGCCCAAATCCAACTTGACTAGCAATGCATATTTAGCTGTGGACAATTCACCAGTCATTGATTTTTCATTGAGCCGTTCGTATTGATTTAGGTAGGACAATGCCGGAACCAACTGCCCCTCCCTTTCGATCTGAGGGTCAATTGGGCCTAAACAAGAAAAATGATCCATCATGATCTTGTCTGCACTTAGGGCAAAAATTGTCCCGGCAGACATGGCACGGTCAGGGACAATGACAGTCACTTCCTGATATCTGGAGCGGATCACAGCCACCATGCGTTCTACAACCTCGACCACTCCTCCGGGTGTATCAAGGATAATGGTGATCGCGTGCTCATGTTCCGGAAGTGGTTCAATGGCTTGACACAAACGATGTTCCAGCCCTGGAACAATTGGGCTGATAATAGTAACCATATCTGTATCAAGTTTTTCACCAATATCAGCAAGACGCTGGGTCAAGTGATATTTTAAATGACTATCTAGAGGCTACAGGCTTGTCAATTTCGCACCCAATTTTTTCAAGAATATCTGATATCTTAGCAATACAGGAAAGAAAAGTAAAGCGGATTTTATTAAACAGAATCTACAGTTAACCCAGAAGGTTTTTTATAAGGGTTTGAATTTTCTTTTGGAGTAAAAGGAGATTGTTCATATCTCCATACATACATAGTAAGTCTTTGAAAGAAAGAAATTCTGGCAAGTTCTTCGTCTAGCCCCCAGGCTCTGCGAACTTCATTATCAGAATCCGCTTCTACTGCGCAATAAACTGGAAATTCACTTTGTTCTATACGCAGTCTTTTTTCTTGCCATTTATTTAGATCATCGTTTTCGCAATTTGTATCCATATCAATAGCAAGATCACTAAATCGATTGCGTAGTTCTTGATGAGTAGATGCTTTAGTTGCGGGAGCGTAGACAAGAGAAAGTGCCGCAATAAAAGCAGCAACTCCTCCAAGATAAGCCGTCGACATCCCTTCCGATATAATGACTAGATTAACTACAGACGATGAACCAAAAACAACCGTAAGTAATATCATAATCTTATTTACAGTGTCATACCATCCATGCATTCTAGTATGATAGCGAATAGATTTCTCTATTCCAAATCTAAGATTATGTCTTTTAAGGTTCTTACTCATAAATAACCTCACTCTTTATAAGGAGGCGGAGGTCTTCTGTCGGTAACTTCTTGATTTTTTTTCTTTGGTCTAGGAGAAGGAGGCGGTCTTCTGTCCGGGACGTTCTTTATTGTTCCTGGAGGACTTGGACCAGGTTTCGGACTAGGCGGAGGTTTAGAAACGTTTTTATCTGACATAAAATACCAGCAATTCCCGCTAATTTTTTTTATTCAATCATTTCAATTGCTTACAAAAATCGATGGAAAAATTCTTCGGTGACTTTTGAGTTGAATATGTGAGAATGCTCGCAACAATCATAAAAAGCGAGCAGGTTCATGAAACAGTCTTTCCGAAAGTATCTATCAATGCCA
>JAPORV010000508.1 GCA_026710055.1 Aestuariivita sp. | reverse complement strand
GGAGCTCCCCCTCTGATTGATGACAAAAGGCCCCAAGTCCTGCCCGATCTATCATCGGGGTCTTCCCTCCGGTTGTATATTTAAAGCATTTTATGCTATCCGCGCCGTCCTGTCAACCGACGGAGCAGGTACAGTCAAAGCAATCCTTTGCTGTTTTTGGGCTTATATACTTAAATCTACAAACACTATGAGTAGTGCTTTATATTAAAAAATTTACTTATAACATTCTGTATATAGTAGTATGCATATTTAAGTACATGAGCCTCCTGTTTTGTCGTTTTTTTGTTAACATGGGATTGTATTGTGATGCCTGCGCGCGAGGTTTCGCCCATGACGGGACAACTGTTGCACCGTCATCAGTTGTTTTGGGGGTGCGTGTGCGGGATGATATTTAAATTTTTTTTCTACTGGCTTGATTGTGTTCTGTAACTTTTCGAAAAGTATTGGTAGCGTTGTTTTCCGGGAATAATTGAGGAGGTACATCCCACTGACTGGCATAGGGGTCAAATGTCCATTGATGGACCGGTGGTGTAAGACCTTTGCTCCTTTGAATAGTGTTCATCACAGATCGCGCATTATGACAACATTGATAGCGCCGACTGCAAGTTTCTTGGATTTACTTGGCTGTTGAGTGCCCTGAGTATTCGTTCTATATCTGTGCGTTGTTGCTTGTGGTGTTGTCGATACCTTATGATCAGCTAATAGCGCTAATACGGTGTCAAGGGTTGTTAAGGCTTTATTTCCTGCTACAAACGTAAACCGTGTTCGATGACGACCGCTGGTCGTGTTCCGCACTCGGCCATCAAGTATCTGCTCAAATGATCCTGCATTTTTGCGTTGAAGAACGCATAATGATCAATGTTGTATGTTTTGATCAAGCGTTTCAGTGTGGCGTGAATGATTTGATACCCACTTGCAGTCGTAGTTTGACATCAGGTAGGCCCACCCGTCAATGTTGATATCTAGGCCTTGTGTCATGACCCTCAACAGGATCACTGTGACAGTCTTTTATCAGACCGGGAACGGTGTCGTGGATGTTACTATCGCACCTTTATGCCTGTAAGGCATAGCATAAGACCTCGGTATCATCGCGGGATGTGGGGTTGAAGGTCAGATATTAGATTGATTTGGTGTTCAGAAGGGGTTGTGAGGGTTTCGCGTCTAATGTGACCTTTCTCTTGTGAGACGTTGGCAAAGATTGGCGGATGTGGAGCCAATCTTGATTATATTATCCCTAATACCCGCCATCTTCGTTAAAGAAATATCACAGAAGAGTCAAATTTTTCAGTGTGTCTTAAAACTGATTTTCAGGTTTTTGAAAGATACTAGTATCCTATCGTTATTGAATTGATGTTAGAAGCTGGAAAATTGTTATCTTATTTGGATTTGTGTTTTTCTACTCTATTTTGTCAAGAATTAATAGTTTGTTTCATTACATTTGTTGTCTGCCATGTTCCTCGAAATTATGTTTGATTATGATCTTGAAAACCCTGAAGTTAAGTCCAGGGGTTTTATAATTGCGTATATTTCGCATTGTAGAAAGTCGAAATATGGTGAATAAATGACGACTAGATGAGTTAGCGGCGAAAAGTCAGTATAGACAATATGAAACTTGATCTGAATTCGCAATTTCAAGCGGCGATTAGCTTGATGGAAAAAACGCATTCTTGTCTATTTATTACTGGAAAAGCTGGAACCGGTAAGTCGACTCTTTTAGAGTATTTTTGTGCACATACTAGGAAAAAATCTGTTGTTTTAGCACCGACTGGGGTGGCTGCATTAAATGTGCAAGGACAGACTATACATCGTTTTTTCAATTTTTATCCTGATGTAACACCTAAGAGAATTGAAAGTAAAGAGATTAAACCACGTCAATCCGAAATTTATAAGAAAATAGAAACGATCATCATTGATGAAGTTTCAATGTTACGTGCGGACTTACTTGATTGTATTGATGTTTTTTTACGGATGTATGGACCGCACAAAAATAGTTTGTTTGGTGGCGTTCAAATGGTGTTTATTGGTGACTTATATCAGTTGCCACCAGTTGTTTTACGTGAAGAGCGGGCGATATTTGATAGTTATTACGAAACCCCATATTTCTTCAGTAGCAAGGCGTTGGGAATTATAGATCTGACAGTTATTGAATTGGAAACCGTTTATCGTCAGAAGGATAAGAAGTTTGTTAATTTGTTGAACAAAATCCGAAATAATTCTATTGAGCAATCTGACATTAACTTATTGAATCAAAGACATTTAGTGAACAAAAATACGACACTAAATTCGGAATATTTTATTAGTTTAGCAACAACCAATGCTCGGGCGGATGAAATTAATGAACGCCATCTGAACGCACTTGATGGTAAGCTTTATAAGCGAAAGGCCAGCATCAAAGGTGACTTTGGTAAAGAGTATTTTCCAACGGCAATTGACTTGCAATTTAAAGTTGGTTCGCAAATTATGCTGCTAAATAATGATCATTTAAACCGCTGGGTTAATGGTAGTATTGGCGTTATTGAAAATTTGGAAAAGAGGGTGGATGGCGACGAGGAACATATTATTGTTAGATTACAAGACAATGAACAATTAGTCACCGTTACGCGCTTCATGTGGGAAGTTAATAAAATTACCGTTGATGATGGTTCAATTGTTTCGTTGCCGGCCGGTAGTTTTGAACAGTTCCCGTTTCGTTTAGCATGGGCCGTTACAATCCATAAAAGTCAGGGAAAGACATTTAATCGGGTTGTCATTGATATTGGGCAAGGTACATTTGCAAGCGGGCAAATCTATGTGGCACTTAGTCGCTGTACTTCTTTTAAGGGTGTTTTTTTGAGGCTGCCAGTAGAAAAACATCATATCAGAGTGGATACACGAATTCACAATTTTTTAACATCGCAGGCGTACAAAAAGGCGGAAGAAAAGCTACCACTAAGTAATAAGATTATACTGATTGAACAAGCAATTAATTCCGGTCAACAATTGAGAATGGTTTATCTCAAAGCTAATGCTTCGAAGTTTAATTTGATCGTTACGCCAATTAAGTTAAGCAAACGACCAAATGTGTCTCAGGAAGTTGTCGACATGTTGGCCTATTCGGCGGAACATGGTAAAAGGCATTTATTTGATTTATTGTGCATACTTGATTTGGAAATCGTTTGATTTTTGGTAGCACACAAAACATCTATACTATGCCGTAACTAGTGTCTGTAAAAAAACCTAAAAATCAGTATTAAAACACTGAAAAAGTTGACTCTTTTGTCATTTTTCTCTGGAGAATATTACTGATATGTGGTACAATACCATCAATTTTAACTAAGATTTGCCCCAAATCAGCGAATCTTCGCCAGAATCCAACTATGGAAAGATCACCCTAGGCGCACATCCTCTACAATACAACCTCCTTTAGAGGCAATGGCATTTTCTCAAGACATTATGGATTGACCTGCCCTTGCCCGTTGTTCATGCTTTGGTGCGTAATCCGTTTCGGCACGGGACGGAAAAAACGAAAGGACATGTCATGTCA
>JAPORV010000178.1 GCA_026710055.1 Aestuariivita sp. | reverse complement strand
TGAAAAATATTCATATTTTTCTCTTGGCAGTCGCCAGAAAAGGGGGGTTTTTTACCAGACACTAATTAATTCAAACATTTAGGATTTTTTGGGCGTTTACTCAAAAAGGGCAACAGAGGGTCAACTTAGAAACCTTTATTCTTGTATCAGCCACGTTTCTAGTCTGAATAAGATCCTACTGAGCATATTTTCAGCCTCATTTTCTGTACTGTCAACCTTTTTGGTAAGTCTTTAGAATTTGTTCACACTCAATCAACATAAAAAAGCCGTTGCCGGTACTCGCGAATTTTGTTAAGTGTTATAAGTATTCTCTCAAATTTTCCGAGACCTGCTTTTTTTTTCAACTAATCCAGATTTCCCTTGGCGTTGTTCTAACTCCTCCAATACTTCATTTAATGAGATATTGTGTGCAGCTAACATCACCAACAAATGATATAATACGTCTGCTGACTCAGAAATCAGCCGTATTTTATCCCCTTTAATCGCTTCAATTACAGCTTCTATCGCTTCTTCACCAAATTTCTGTGCTGTTATATGTGGACCTTGTGAAAGTAGTCTTGCAGTCCAACTCTTATCGACATTTTCATTTTTTCGGGAAGAAATAGTTTGTGCGAGTTTTTCTAATGCGTTCATTCTAACCTCACTGGAATGTTAGCGGCAGCCATATGTTTTTTTGCGTCGTAAATGGTGTACTCACCAAAATGAAAAATTGATGCAGCTAATACAGCGTTGGCGCCACCTTCAATTACTCCGTCAATAAGATGATCAAGGATACCAACACCGCCCGAGGCAATGACGGGGATATTTACAGCATCTGCAATGGCTCGCGTTAACGGAATATTAAAGCCCTGCCGCGTTCCATCATGGTCCATTGAGGTCAACAGAATCTCTCCAGCTCCCATTTCTTCAATTGTGCGGGCAAAACTTATTGCATCTATGCCAGTCGGCTTGCGTCCGCCATGAGAGAATATTTCCCATTTTCCTGATGCGACAGTCTTTGCATCAATAGCACAAATGATGCATTGACTGCCAAATTGCATAGCAGCATCGGCTACGATTGAAGGCTGTGTTAAAGCAGCCGAATTAAAGCTCACCTTATCGGCGCCCGCTAGCAATAACTTATAGACATCGTCATTTGTTTTGACACCGCCGCCAACTGTCAGAGGGACGTAGCATTGTTCGGCGGTTTGCCGTACGATGTCATACATTATTGCACGATTTTCGTGTGTTGCGTTAATGTCCAAGAAACAAATTTCGTCAGCACCAGCATTGTCATATGCGCGTGCACATTCAACAGGGTCTCCAGCGTCAATAAGATCAACGAAATTCACACCCTTTACAACACGCCCATTTGCGACGTCAAGACAGGGGATAACGCGGATTTTTAACATTTCGATCTAACTTCCTATTCATTGAGTAAGCTGCTTCAAATTTTTTTCTTCATAGGATTCTAGTCGATAGAATGACTAGTCATATTGGCTGAAGAGCGAAGGACTTCGAGAGCCTGGGTAAGTTCTAGCGTGCCATCATACAATGCCCTTCCAGAAATAACACCAGATATGATACCTGCATTGCGTAAAGAAATTAAATCTTTAAGCGACGTAATTCCGCCGGATGCAATGACAGGTATGGATACCGCTTTTGCTAATTGTATTGTTGCATCTATATTCGGCCCTTGCATAGCACCATCTCGATAAATATCCGTAAAAATGATCGCGGCGACGCCTGCATCTTCAAAGAATGATGCGATCTCTATTGGATTGAAATTTGTTTCGTTAACCCATCCTCGAGTAGCGACTTTACCATCAATTGCATCAATACCGACAACAATTTGATCAGGGTAGAGCCGAGCGGCTTTACAAACAATCTCCGGGTTTTCAACAGCTATTGTTCCTAAGATGACGCGAGTAATACCTCGATTTAGCCAATACTCGATAGTTTCCAAACTTCGAATTCCGCCGCCGAGTTGTGTCGGAATGTTGACAGAATTTAAGATCTGTTCAACTGATGTGGTGTTAATCGGTTTACCAGCAAAAGCGCCGTTTAAGTCAACTAGATGTAACCAACTGCATCCATTGTCGGCAAATTTTTTTGCTTGATCAGCCGGATTAACATTAAAAACTGTTGTTTTGTCCATATTTCCGCGCAACAGTCGAACAACTTGATTATCTTTGAGATCAATTGCTGGATAAAGTATCATCGCGATATCTTTTGTTAGTGAATATGTATTAGGTTGAATTAATGAGTACTAAACTAAAACGTAAGGATTTATATTTGATATTGCGATAGTTGTTTTAAACAGGTTTCAAGAAAAAGTGGAGATTGATTGTGAAGATTATATTAGCTTTCGGGCTGACTGTGTTTTTCTTGTTTAATTCTGTTGAGGCAGAACCTGCATTGGGAACTTGGATAACGGAAACTGACGACGGTGCTTATGCTTATATCAAAATGGAAAAATGCGGCGAGAAAATTTGCGGAAAGATTGTTCGAACATTTGATAAAAATGGGGAAATACAGTCTGATAAAATTGGAAAAACAATCGTTATCGAAATGGTTCCTCAAGGCAACGAAAAATATGTTGGAGAATTGTAGCGATCTTCAAACGATAAGTTATATTTTGCAAAAATGAATATTAATGGTAATTCAATGGTATTACGTGGTTGCATTGTAGGTGGTTTGATTTATTCAAAACAGACTTGGGTTCGACTGGAATGAAGGTGGTTTTGGAAGAAAAATCTATTTTCAAACTTTTTTTGAACGGACAAATTATAGAACTTACTTTGCTATGAATATTTTTTACACGTTCGGGCAGGGTGTTTGTTAAGAGTCAACCATGACGGTTTATTTAGTAACCGAAACTCGCTATAAGAGAATTGGATGTAACTTAAGGAGAGACTATAGTGATCAAATCGATAGAGGTGCTTTGATTTTTGTATATTTTTTTGTATGTCCAGCAGTCTTCAAGATGGGGCGGCACTTGCAATATAGGTGAATTCAGAAAAATTTAATCCTGACCGATGAGCCTGTAACTTTTTTTGTCTCTCAAGCGTGAGGCCATACATTAGTGCTATTTCTGGGATAGCAATTGGCTCGACGAGGAGCGAATATCCGGTTCGTGCTAGTTGGTTGCACAAATGGTTTTCGATTTCTGAGTCAAGCAGATGTTTTATTTTTTCTTGGTGATGATTCCGCGTCTACGAATGTCACTCTCAAGGAGATCGTATTTGTATTGTTGCAGCGTATTTCACGCTAAAAATTAGAATGGCATCTGCATCGAATTTTGAAAGCAAAGAGCTGTTATTCTCTTTAGTAAGTTTATTCAGGTCGTAAGGCTTTTTTTAGTAGAGCCACTTGCAAAAGTCAGCGGCGGATTTTTTTTGGATGGCGGAAGAAAGGGCTATTTAGAATTTAAGCAATCGCTCAATGAATACAAGTCCCCTGAAGCCCATTTATTCGACAAAATCAGCTCAAATCATCAACATATTGGGCAAAATATGAACATCTGCGCAAGCGGAACCCGTCGACG
>JAPORV010000377.1 GCA_026710055.1 Aestuariivita sp. | reverse complement strand
CTCCTCAGTATCCAGCGTAACATGATAAAACTTTCGTCCATTCGGGTTTATCATTATGCCTCATATGTTATCACCTCATCCGTCGTTGATGTTCCGACCTCAGAAACGGCCCTGCTCAAACCAATCGGGATGTGGTATTGTTATCAGTGAGACGACTCGATATCATTCACTATAAATAAGACAACAATTTACCAGCTTTTAACATCAATTCAATGAAGATGTTATACTCGAGTTCCAATATTGACGTTTCTGTAAGAAATAAATGCTCATGCATGCAAGAAACTTGGTTAAGTTTTTTGCAGATAGACTACATAGGTGTGCGGGTTGATTGGCGAGCAATTTGAACCGCTAAAATTCCTAATGTCACAATGATGACACCGATTATATCACCAATACTAAGTGATTCTCCAATAAGCATTGCTGCAATTGTAACGCCAAAAAAAGGATTGAGAAAGTGAAAGGTAGCAGCCCGCACCGCACCTATTCTATCAACTAGCATAAACCAAATAAGAGTCGCAGCAAGTCCGGGAACAAGGGTTGTGTAGGCAAAAGCAATAAATAATGGCCATGATGGATTGACGTATGGTGTTTCAAGGACTACTGCCGCAAAAAATAATGCACCGCTACCAATTAGCATTTGTAAGCCCACAATCATGAGAAAGTTTCCACTAGACGTAGCGCTTCTTAATGAGAGCGTAGCAAAAGTCAACGCAAGTACACCTACCACACACAGACTAACACCGTAGAGATCAACGCCTATGGAAATTCGTGTACTCATAATGATACTGACGCCGAAAAACCCAAAAATAAGACCAAAGATACCTAGTACTCCTAGATGTTCTCTAAAACATAACCAGGAAACTACTGCAACAAGTAATGGCAATAGAGATGCAATTATTGCAGCAAGCCCGGCTTCAACGGTTTGCATCGCAATGAAATTTAAACCAAGGTAAAGTCCGTTTTGGCAGAGACCAAATATGATTGTAGCGTACCATTGGGATTTCGTTAATTTCCACGTTTGACCAATGAGTAAAGCGATAACAATACCAAGTAAGCCAGAAATGAAGAATCTCAAAGAGAGTGCGTAGAGTGGCGATGCGTCCACAACAATAACTCGCGCAGAAGTAAATGCGGACGACCACATGAGAGAAAATATCAATCCCATCAATAAGGAACGAGTATCCATGGATTGACCTGTCATCTTTAAATTTTTGGAAAAAACTACGTCATCTTTGTTGGATGCTTGCCTATTTTGGCAATTTTGTGAATCTAAGGACTCAACAATTATTTTTATTCTCACTAGGTGATAAATGGCGTCAAGTGATTTTTGCCTAAAGCGCTAAAGACATGTGAGTTTAAAGTACTTTCTGTATTGAGTTTACGTTATTTTTCATATCGATGTTATGTCTTGCTTGTTTCCTCGAGGTATTGAGAAATCGTAATCTCTGAGAGAACCGTTCTCATTTCTATGATGCTTGATGAATGGTTTGAGAGGATATTTTAATGTCAAACCTACCTTTTATTATTTCTGGTGGCGGCATTGGCGGTCTAGCCACTGCTTGTGGTCTCGTAAAAAAGACATTAAGTCCACTGTTGTAGAGAAAGTGTCTCAAATGGGTGAAATCGGGGCAAGAATAAAAATTGGCCCGAACGCATTCCATTGCTTTGATTACTTGGGGGTTTGTGATAAAATGTGTTAGGTGGCAGTTTATTTTGATAAATTACGCTTGATGGACGCGCTATCAGCCAAAGATATCACGTCAATTCCGTTGAATGAGCCGTTCCGAAAATTTTATGGTAACCCATATGCGGTAGTGCATAGAGCGGATCTACATAGTGTTTTAGTAAAATTCTGTCAAAGACAGCCTGTTAATTGATATTCGAACAATTCACATTGTTACGGATTATGATTAAGATCACAATAGTGCGACACTATTTTGCAAAGACTGCGATACGATTACAGGGTTGTGTGTGATCGGTGCAGAAGGGCTGCATTCGCCGACTCGGCGATAAATGATTGGCGATGGTGGACTGCGTATTTCAGGACATACAACTTATCGTTCGGTCATTCCAACTAAGCAAATGCTGAAAGACTTGCGCTGGAACGCAGCAACATTATGGGCCGGGCCTAAATGCCATATTGTCCATTATCCTTTGAGAGGCTAAAAGGTTTTTAACCTAGTAGTGACATATCATCGTCATTTACCGCAAGCTATTAAGGGAAAACCTGTATCAAAAGAGGAAGTAGCAGAAGGTTTTGAACATATTCATCCAAAAGCACGACAAATTATTGAGCCCGGTTCAGATTGGAAGTTATGGGTTTTATGTGATCGTGACCCTATTTTAAATTGGGTGGATGGGCGCGTCACGTTATTGAATGATAGTGCTCAGCCAATGCTGCAGTACTTTACGCAAGGACCTTGTATGGCAATGGAAGACGCTGTTGCCCTCACATATTATATTAAGACCTGTGACAACAATATTGAAAATACCCTTCAGAATTATCAAGAAATGCGTAAAATTCGTACGGCTCGAGCGCAAATAAACTCTCATCTTATAGGAGAATATATTTATCATCCAGATGACGCACAAGCGGTCGTTAAAAACTATATCATGGGCAACATGTGCGCTAAAGATTGGTTTTATCAACTCAACTGGCTTTACGGTTCCCATGGTTTGGAGATAGTTCAGTCAAATTCTTAACTTCTTGATAAAAGGAATTTTATAAAGTAATGCCGTTAATTTTTCAACCGCAACCAACTCCAACTATTGCGGTGGCTGATAGCAGTGATCGCATTCCTGTGCGTCGAATTTTCTGTATTGGTCGAAATTACGCTTCTCATGCTCGTGAGATGGGAAGTAATCCAGATCGTGAGCCACCTTTTTTCTTTCTTAAGCCTGCTGATTCCGTTGTGGATGATAATACTACAATTTCTTATCCACTTCAGACAAAGAATCTTCATTTTGAAGCAGAGTTGGTTGTAGTAGTTGGTAACAACGGCACGCAAATTCCTGAAGCGAATTCGTTGTCGCATGTTTGGGGGTATGCGGTTGGGAATGACTTGACGCGGCGTGACTTGCAATTGAGAGCGAAAGCGATGAACCGCCCATGGGATATTGGTAAGGGGTTTGATTGCTCAGCACCGATATCTGCTGCATATCCGGTATCAAGAGTGGGCCACTTCAATCAAGGTACGATTAAATTAACTGTGAATGGTGAAATTAAGCAAAATGCCGACCTTAGTGAGCTTATTTGGTCAATTCCTGAGCTGATTTCTATTTTGTCGCACTCAATGGAATTAAAACCGGGTGATTTGATTATGACGGGAACGCCGGCCGGCGTTGGCCCACTTGTTCCAGGTGACACCTGTGTCGCTGAAATTGAAAGTCTTGGAAGTTGCACAACTCATATTGGTCCCCGTGGATAACTGATTGGCGGCTTCTTTCTTGCAAGGTTACATCAGAAAATATCTGACTACCTCGTGTAAAAGTTATGTTAATGTCGTGACTTTTAGGGGTGTGGTTCTCATATGGTGTGGGGCGAATTTTGTAAACCATTGATATGACACGATAATT
>JAPORV010000277.1 GCA_026710055.1 Aestuariivita sp. | reverse complement strand
GGTCGTGAACAGGGCGCTGCCTATCTGACAGGACGACGGACGAATAAAATAAGACGCAAGGCCTCTGGGGGCGGCCGCCCCCAGAGGCCTTGGCGCCCCACTTGTGCGTTTGCTGAGAATGAGTTATATTCTTCCCACAGAGAGATGTAGGGCTTGTGACGTGCCACTGCACAACAGCCATGCCTCATCACCAGAGCGTCACCTCCCCTCACTTAGCAAAAGCCTTGAGTGAGGTGAAGTGATGTCTCTTGGTGCACTTCACAGTTGAAACGGGCATTGAATTTATTGAATTTCATTACTTACTTTTGCTGATGACTCTCATTTTTGCACCCGTTTTCATTGACTGTATTTTTAGAAATTTTTCGAGCAAGTTCACAATACTTCTCAACAGACACATTCTCCGCGCGTGTTGTTGGATGAATCCCAATAGAAGCTAATGTCGTTTCGATATCTGTGAAATATCCCTTTAGCGTAGTGCGCAACATTTTTCTACGTTGATTAAATGCTTTAGACACGACTTCCTGCAATAGTCGTATATCGGCTGGAAAAAAATCTTTTGATAATGCCTCAAAAGTAACTACAGCGCCTGAAACTTGCGGTTTGGGTGTAAAGACTTCTGGTGGAAGTATCTTGACTAACCTCGCATTAGTGCGCCATTGGCTAAGTATTGACAAGCGTCCGTAAGCTTTTGTATCGGGGCGGGCAACAATCCTTTCCGCAACTTCACGCTGGAACATTAAAGTCATACTTTTCCAGATTGGTGGCCATTGCTCAGTCGTCAACCACTTTATAAGCAGTTCAGTCGCAATATTGAATGGAAGATTAGCAATTATTTTCATTGGTTTTTGAACATATTCTTTTGGATCAATATCAAGTGCGTTCGCATGAACAACTTTTAAACGCGTTGGATAAATCGCTGCGATTTCATCAAGTGCACACAAGCATCGGACGTCCCTTTCAATAACAATAACGCGTCGCGCACCCAAGGCCAATAGACTCCGCGTCAATCCACCTGGGCCGGGGCCGATTTCCAAGATATTGTATTGTGTAAGATCACCTGCTAATCGCGCAATACTTGAGGTGAGATTGAGGTCAAAGAGAAAATTTTGTCCAAGTGACTTTCGAGCTGATAGATCATATTTCGCGATGACCTCACGCAGTGGGGGTAAGTCGTCGATAATTCTCATCTTTAATTTGCTAAATGCCACGCAAGACGGATTGCTTCAATGAGGCTGTTTGGACTTGCAGTTCCTTTACCTGCAATGTCAAATGCAGTTCCATGGTCTGGCGATGTTCTAATGAATGGTAGTCCAAGGGTTAGATTGACTGCATTGTCAAAGGATAAAGTTTTGATTGGAATAAGTGCCTGGTCATGATACATCATAATAGCTGCATCATAAGTCAAACGCGCTTTGGCGTGAAACATTGTATCGGCAGGTAACGGGCCGATTAGATTTGCGTATGGATGAGAAAATGACTTAATGAAATCCTTCATCCAGTCAACTTCTTCTGTCCCGATTTTTCCTCCCTCTCCAGCGTGCGGATTTAAGCCAGCGACCGCAATACGTGGATTCTCAAATCCAAAATGCTGCTTTAAGCCGTGCGCTGTAATTAAAATAGTATTTCGTAATATATCGGCGGTGAGTGCTTTGGGCACTTCTAAAATGGGGATGTGAATAGTTGCAGGAACAACACGTAAGTCTGATCCCACCAGCATCATTACAACGTTATTTATGCCCGTTAAACTTGCTAAGTAATCTGTATGACCGGTGAATTTGAAGTGAGCACCTTCGATTAGGATTTCTTTAGAAATGGGACTGGTTGTTAGGGCTGTTGCTTCGCCAATTTGGACAAAATTTACACCGCGTTCGATAACGTCAAGAATGCAGGGCGCGTTCAATATATTTGGTTTTCCGAAAACGACATCTACTGTAAAATCATGTTGAATAATTGGAATTCCATCAAGTATAGCTCTTTTGGATTCATTAGGTGTGTTGATAATCTTTCGCGGCACTGATGAGGGCAGATGTCTTGGATCGCCAATCCAGAAAAATGGAATATCATCTTTTAACGCATGCCAGGCTTTGACTACTAATTCAGGACCAATGCCTGCGGGTTCTCCACAAGTAAGGGCGATCGGAGCTTTACTCATATTCGATAATCAAAGCATTAGCGCGCAGTTGATCAATGTAACTGGTCGAAAATGCATCAAGCCGTTGTTGGAATAATGCGTTGGCGACTTCTTCGCGCTCGGTATTTTCGTTTCTTGCAGCGGTACGGCTACAGAGCATAATGAGTGAAATTCTATTGTCGTCACTTGAATGCCTTGCAATGACTGCCTCACCTTCGTCTAATGTAGCCAGTTCGTCTGCGATATACTGTGGAATATCTTTTTTCGCAAAAGAATTGCGTTTTAAGATATTGTCAGGTTGATCAGCGGCTATTCCATAGAGATCATCACAAGTATCAATTCGCGCTAATATATTTTCTGCATTATTTGGGTTTGCTGGAATTTCGAGAGACGCATATTCGATTGCTGAATAAACTTCACGTGTGATGTTGCTTTCTTGAATGTCTCGTAATTGAAGTAATCTGATCGCATTTTGTGATATTATTGGATCTGTTACTTCACCAATGGAGAGAGAAAGGATATTGGGACGTAACTCAGCAGGTTGTTGAGAGAGTAGCATCCAATCGAGTCGACCGCCGAAGGGTGCAGTCGAGGCCTTTGAGAATCTGCGAGCGGCTTGAGAAAATTCCGAGATAGATGTTAATTTTGTAATTTGCTCGGCTTGGCGTCGAACAGCATCGAAGTTTCGCGATGTAAATGGCAGATAAATTTCAGAAAGTAATACCCGAACGCCTCCCGCTCCGCCATCTACGGCCATTGCACGATCCACTTCTGGTTCCGTTGGTCGAGCGCGCGTCAAGAATCGTTGTCGGATAAATTCACGCCAACCGATTCCACTCTCAACGAAGTCTTGGAAAGTTCTTTGTTCTATTCCATTATCTTCCAATAATGCGATAAACTCGTCATTTGTCAGATTAACGCGGTTGGCAAATTCTTCTTGTCCAGCCTTAATTTGATCCAGAGTGACCTCAACACCGATGCTTTCAAATGCTGAGGTTTTCAAGCGATCTTCTACTAGCGTTTCTTTTGCTTCTTCATTAGAGTTACCTCCTACCCCTAGGATTTCAAAAAAAAGGGCGCGTTGTTCAATTTCATAACGGGTAATGGCATAATCATCTACAATGATTGCAGGCTTGAATTTATTTTGAGCTGATAATTGTAATGGTAGCGTTAGAACAGCTATTTTTATCAGGAAAATTGCCAATAAGGCGTTGTTAAGTCCTATAAAATTGCTCAGCCTTTGCATGATTGAACCTGTTTTTGACTATCCTTTGACGAGCTAAATCCACGCAATACGACATTAAATTGGAATTCTGTTGCGGGTCTGATATTCTCGGATGAGGTGTTGTGGCGGTTGATCGAAAAATTTATTTCTACACATTCATTAACGTAAGTAAACCCGACACCATTTTTGATACCACGATGATCACTTACATCATAGCTTAAATTTGCATTTACGTCCCAGTTATGATTCAGTTTGACCGATCCCTCAAAATTTAATTCTGACACAGTTCCCAATCGACTTTTTGAAGGGTTTGAACTCATTAAGATATGAGAAAAATCAAATTTGTTTTTTCTCCCAATAAAGGTACCATGGAATTCTGCATTTGCAATATTCAAGTCTCTGTCAACCAGTGTTCTTGCTGTCAGCGTAACGCCAGCGCTTGTTGTCAATTGTCCCGCAAATAACAGGTCGGAAGTTTTGTGAGATAAAGCTGGGTGATGACCTTGTTGTTCTTGCTCGCGGTCAAAGATAACTTGTCCAACTGAAAACGTGAGTTGCTGAGACAGATTAATACGTGTCCATTTGAGTCCGTATGCGAGTGCGAGTCCATTTTGTTCTGCGAGGTTAGTTGAAAATCGCGATAAACTCAAAAGGCTGCCTTGATCAAATTCTGCCGACCCTAATTCTGGGACAGAGGACACACCGCCTGAATCTTTAGACCAACCGATTTGCATAACGGGTTCAATTATGTCAGTTTCAGTTGCATTTGATCGCGTTACAGGTAATCGAAATGAAAGCGTTCCGTACGGCGTTGTTTGCCTTGCACTACTGGGAAAGTTTAGGTCTTGTTTCACGCGAAAGAAGTTAGTGAGAACGCCAAGTTGCCAATCAACTTTAATTGCATTAGCAAAAATCTTACTTCGTAACCAACTCACATTAATGTTTGTCTGAGCGATATCACGACCCTTTTCATTCAGCGATGAACTGCGTCTGTTTGCATGCGCGAGCAACTGCAATCTTAACTCGCCGTCAATTACTTTGGGAAAATAGCGCCGTCTGAAATCAAAATCAGTCAATAGCGTTGGAATTTCGTTCTCAATTTCTCCTTCTCTTAGCGATTGAAAATGTGTAAAACTAGAGCGGTAGAAACTATTTTTGCCTGTGCGTGTAAGCGCTATTTCACTGTCGAGGCGATCTTTGTTTGGAAGGTCGTAATCATACAAATAGGCGTTTTCACTTGCCCATTCGATGTCAAAATATAATTCATGCTTATTCTTGAGAGCAAACCCACCTGCGACCAAAAAATATCCCCTATTGGTGTGCGGAATTAAGTCATCACGGGTTACAGAACCTTCAAGGGCTATACGTCCTTGCCAGAATTCGTGACGATAATTTAGATTAAGTGTGTGAGTTCGCGTTGATAGATAGGGCGTTATGGTAATGTCGGCATGGTCGCCAAGTTCTTGGAAATAAGGTATTTTAATACCGGTCGACAATTGAGTGGTCGTACGTATTGAAGGGATTAAAAAACCTGATGATCGGTCTATTGAGGGTTCTGGAAGCCTGAGATATGGCAAATACAGGATCGGTAAATCTTTCACCCGAAGGTGTGCATCATAAAAATAAAGTTGTTTTTCATTTTGATCATGTATGACCTCACGAGCACGAATCTGCCAGAGCGGAACATCATCTTTCTCACAAATTTGGCACGATGTGGCAACAGTCTTGTGTAATTTGGAGTATTGACCAGCATTATGGTTAAGTTGAACAGTTGCGAGTTGAATAAAGTCATCAAGCACGAGTCGTGCGCCCCTAAGGATGCCGGATTTCAAGTCCTGATGGAGCTCTCCAGTGTCAGCGAGAATGGTTGTTGATTGACCATCCGTCAATTGAATTGGACCTAAAATTTGCAGTGTTTCAGTATTCGGGTCATAGATAATGCTTTGAGCGGTTAATTGTTGACTGCCATACAACACTTCAACATTACCCGATGCGATGAGTTTTTGGTCTTGCGTTACTGAAATTTGATCGGCAATTACGACAGATTGCGTCAATGAATTTGGTTCAGTAGCTGATATGTTCGGGAATAAAATCAACCAAAATACAATAAGTAATTTGATGAAGTGCTTCTGATAAATGCTTGCCATCATCCGTCCTCTGTATGAAGCAAGAGTCCAATGGCAAGTAGCATTGCTGCCACGGAAGGTGCCCATGCTGCCAAAAGGATTGGTAACTGTGCGTTTTCGCCAAGCACTAGAGCAAAGTTACGAATGAAATATAAACCGAAACCGATCAATAGGGTCAGCAAGATGGCTTTAGCACTTCCGCTTAGCCGGGTAGGTCTCATCGTAAATGCAGAAGCGATTAATACCATCGATAAAAAAAAGAGTGGTCGGCTTAACTCTGATTGAAGCCATATTTCGTGGCGCTGCGTTGAAAAACCAGCGTGTGACAATTGTTGAATTGTTCGCGGCAGATTCCAGATCGAAATACCACGAGGGTTGCCTAGGGTTTCACGAATTTGCTCTTGGGTCAGGGTTGAGGGTAAATGTCTGGTTTTGCTTTCAATTGCAGTGTTTTCAGGATTTAAGGTGGCCTGCAAGAACCAACTTTTGGTATTTGTTAAGGACCAACCGCCATCAATTAGTTTTGCTGATTCGGCTTCAATCCGACGAATAGGACGTCCTTCTTTCTCATAAGTTAAAAAAGTTACACCAAAATAAGTGTTCAGGTTTGCATCATATCGACTAGCGTAAATGACGGTTTGACCGTCGGTCCCGCTTTGACGAAACCAAAGTCCTGTATCGCTAATTGATAAAGCCGATGTCTGTCCGGTCTTGAGCAGGTCCGACAGGCGTTCGGCGTAAGTGGATGTTACTGAAACAATTGGATTTAGGGTTGAAACAGCCAATATTCCAATGAGTAATGCAACTGCAGAAGGCGCAATTAGTGTTCTTAGTCCGGAACGTCCAGCTGATCTTGTAATCACCAGTTCATTGGATCTTGCAAGCGTTATAAAAAGCGCAATGGTTGCTAAGATGATAATGAGCGGTAACATTTCACTAATTTGTATTGGTAAGTTTAGTAGAATAATTTGAAAAATTTCACTGAAATAAACGTCATTATTTCTAAATTTTCGGCTTTGTTCCACTAAGTCAATTAACAGTAGAAATATCAGCAGAACACTGAGTACAATAATGAAACTCTGAAAAAATTTCTTCGCAAAGTAGATATGAAGTGTCATGCGGACGACTTTCGCTTGCTAAGCCGCCAATGCAATAATGAAGGATGCGCTGCAACCCAAAGAAATAAACTTGCGATTGCAATTCCCCAAGTTGAAGGTAAATAAATGAGGAGCCATGTTCTCGGATTATTCACAACAGATTGCGCGCATAATTCGGCAATAATTTCTATGAATATAAGACATGCAAATGCTAGAATTACGTGTGGAAGAGTGCCAAATCTCATAAACGTGCCAATTTGTAGTGCTGCAAATCCAATGAGAGCAGCTGCAAGACAAACAAAAGATCTTGCAAATCTATCGTGCAACTCCTCAACTATTTGTCCTAGATTATGACCATACTGCTGCGTGATCTGTTTTTTCTCGTAGATAAGTTCGAATGTACCGAGTTCACGAAGACTTTTCTGATTGGTATTTTTCCGCTGTAGGAAGTCTGAAATATCGTATGACAGATCGGCAAAACTAGTTGTCAACAACCTGTTTGTTATGCTGTCTAATTGTTGAATAAGACCGTCAATCATAATGAGTTTCGTTTTTTGATTTTCGCGTACCAAATACGCCTGTAGAGCGGTGTAAGTTATGGTTTTGTCGTGTTGCCGACGATCTGATAAAAAGATGTCATTCAATGTTCCATCTAATTCAATTGATTGAACATAGAAAGTAACTCCTTGTATTGGATGAAGAAATGTTCCTTCTTTGAGAAGGCGTGAACCTGAATATTGCGAGACTTCCCACTCTCTTAATTTGAGTTGCGTGAGTGATGTTGGAAGCAGTATGTGGCTCAATAACACCATCATAAATCCAACGATAAGGCCAAACGCAAGGACGGGTCTCGCCATGCGCCATGGGCTTGAACCAATGGCCTGCATGACAGTCAGTTCACTTTCGTTGTGGAAACGGTGGGTTACATAAATTGTTGCAGCAAAAGTTGCTACTGGTAACGCAATGCGGATAATATTTGGCAAACTTAATACTGAGAACTCAAAAAAAACAAGTGCTGAGTGTCCATCGGCAATGAGTCTGTCAAATAGCGTTACAGCTTGATTGATCCAGACAACTCCGACAAGAACCAATGCAAATAAACCAAATATCAGCAATAACTGAGAAAGGAGATACCGGTCGTATCGCGGCACTAGTGCGCCTTTCTTGTATAAAAGGAATTAAATTTGGGCATTTTAATTTTATATCTTAAATGATTAAATCGATATCTAAAATATGCAATTTAATAAGGCTACAGGGTAATTTCTGACGGAGGATCTTAAAGTGACTAAATTAGCAAAAGTAAGGTTTTTAAAACTTGATTTAGAGAAAATAGCAACCGTCGATGGGCGTGTCGTGATTTGTGTTAGTCCTTCTGGTAAACTTAATAATATTTCTCGACACGTTGATAAACTAACGAATGGTGCGGTCACGCGTTTAATTAACGATCGGGAATTCAAGACATCCAAAGGTGGAAGGGTTTATACAATAACTTGGCCAACTGGACTCAAAGCGGAAGCGCTTGATGTATTGGTTGTGGAGACTCGTATGAAGTCGGCAGTCGTTAGACAAGTGGGCGCTGCGCTTGGTAAGTTAAAAGGTAAAATGCCATTGAATTTTTTTCTAAGATCATCTCAGTTTGCGCAAGACCTAATTATGGGTATTTGTTTAAGGAATTATTGTTTTGCGCGCTATAAGAAAGAAAAGAATGAGACCTTAGGTGACGTTATCATACATTCACTACAGCCGGAAAAGGCCAAGTTGGCTACGAAACCACTACTAGCGGTTGCCGACGGTGTTGTCACAACACGTGATTTCGTGAATGAACCTGCTAATCACTTGACGACAACTGAATTTGCGAAACGTCTTGAGTTAATGTCAAATTTCGGTTTGGACGTTACTGTTTTGGACGAGGCAGCTTTGGCTTCGTTGGGTATGAATATGCTTTTAAGTGTTGGTCGGGGTTCGGACACGCCTTCCAAAGTTATCATTCTGAAATGGAATGGCGCCAGCTCTGATGTTGACCCGTTAATATTGGTTGGCAAGGGCGTTGTTTTTGACTCAGGTGGTATATCGTTAAAACCAGCAGCAGGGATGCACGATATGAAGATGGACATGGCTGGGGCTGCTGTCGTTGCCGGTGTGATGAGCACTCTCGCACAGCGAAAAGCGAAAGCAAATGTTATTGGCATTGTCGGGTTGGTTGAGAATATGCCTTCAGGGTGTGCGATGCGTCCTGGTGATGTAGTAACCTCACTTAAGGGTGATACAGTTGAGATTATTAATACGGATGCTGAAGGAAGGCTCGTTTTGGGTGATCTCCTGAGTTATGCCCAAAATACATTTAGTCCTCAGGCCATTATTGATCTTGCGACATTAACCGGCGCGGTGATTATCAGTCTTGGACATGAACATGCTGGTGTATTTTCCAATAATGACAAATTATGTGGCGCTTTTCTTAATGCAGCTGCTGTAGAAGGTGAGGGCGCTTGGCGTCTGCCATTGAGCCCGTCATATGATAAATTATTGAAATCAAAAGTTGCGGACTTCAAGAATATTGGTGGTCGTGAAGCGGGCGCAATAACGGCAGCGCAGTTTTTGCAGCGCTTTGTTTCACAAGACTGTCCATGGATTCATTTGGATATTGCGGGGGTTTCATTTAGAAATATGGATACGGATTTTGCGCCACATGGAGCTACTGGGTGGGGTGTGATGTCACTTAATCGACTAATTATGGATAATTTCGAAGGTACCTAGGTCTTTTTGAAATGGTTATAGCAATATTTTATCACTTAAAACGAAACTCGTTGGAAACGGCGTTAAAGAGTTTATTGATAAAGTCGCTTGCGGCACGTTTGCGGATTGCTGTACGCAGCAATGACCTCGTGCGCTTAAAACGTATAGACGATTGGCTTTGGACGCATTGTCCAACTGATTTTATACCTCATATGTTGGCTTCTGGGTCGCACATTGATCAAAGTCAACCAATCTTACTTACCACCGGTATCGCATACAATAATCCAAGTTGTTTGATTGGTTTAAATGCTGTCGATATTGATGTTGCGGAAGTGATGAGTATGCAGAAAGTCAGTTTAATTTTTGAAGGAAAGAATGCGGATGAATTGAAAAAATTACGTTTACAATGGAAAGTCCTGACAGATGCTGGGTGCTCAGCTCAATACTGGTCGGACGAGACCGGAAAATGGGAAATGAAAGCATAATTCAAATCGCATATTACCGAGAATATAAATTAAATTTTGCAAGGGGCCAAAATTTAATTGTTGTTCGTTTGTTTAACTTCACCGATTTTAAAATAGTGATTAATAATAGTCGTTCACTTTTTGTTAGTAATTCATTTTTGGGATTTTTGTTGATATTTGACAGACATGTAGGATCATCTCAGTTATTGAGAACAGGTGATTTTTTGATAATTGATAATTAGTAGCTGTTGGTAGATTGTAATATGATAGCCTTTAAACAAAAAACATGCTGATGCATTATAATGGCGATGTTGCTGGCTTTAACTTAAATTAACTTCTAGGACGCTGGGTGTTTGATACTATTTTGATTGCAAATCGTGGCGAAATTGCGTGTCGAATTATTCATACGGCACGTAAGATGGGAATCCGTTGTGTTGCAGTTTATTCCGATGTTGATAAGAGCGCGATGCACGTTGATATGGCAGATGTTGCTGTAGCTATAGGAGGGGCAGCGGCGAAAGAGAGCTACCTCAATAGTGATCGCATTATTGAAGTTGCACTTGAAACACGGTCGCAAGCCATTCATCCTGGCTACGGATTTTTAAGTGAGAATCCCGATTTTGTTTTCGCAATCGAAAAAGCAGGATTAACGTTTGTTGGGCCATCAGCGCATTCTATACAGGCGATGGGGATGAAGGATGCAGCAAAGTCATTGATGCAGAATTCAGGGGTTCCGGTTGTGCCGGGATACCATGGTATAAATCAAAGTCGACCGTTTTTACAAAATGAAGCTCAGAAAATTGGTTATCCAATACTTATCAAGGCTGTGGCTGGTGGTGGGGGTAAAGGAATGCGGCGGGTTGACGCAGCAGGTGACTTTGACGATGCACTAGCAGACGCAAAAGCAGAGGCTCTTTCGGCATTTGGAAATGATGATGTTTTAATTGAGAAGTTGATTCAAAGACCGCGTCATATTGAAATTCAAGTTTTTGGTGATGGTGAACGATATGTGCATCTTTTTGAGCGTGATTGTTCTCTGCAGCGCAGGCATCAAAAAGTCATTGAGGAGGCGCCAGCTCCCGGTCTTACTGAAAAGATGCGAAAGGCCATGGGTGCCGCAGCGGTTCGTGCCGCGGAAGCAATCCAATATCATGGTGCAGGAACAGTCGAATTTGTTGTTGATGGTAAAAATTTGCGGGATTCGAGCGGATTTTGGTTTATGGAAATGAACACACGCTTGCAGGTGGAGCATCCCGTCACCGAGGCTATAACCGGTATTGATCTTGTAGAATGGCAATTGCGTATTGCCGCTGGAGAGCGCCTCCCTGCTTCTCAAAATGAAATTCAAATTTCTGGTCATGCAATGGAAGCACGTCTTTACGCGGAGGATGTGCCGGCTGGTTTTTTGCCAGCAACAGGCAATATTAAGCATTTGGCTTTTCCGGATTGCGCAAGGGTTGATAGCGGTGTCCGTGCTGGTGATCAAATTAGTCCATGGTACGATCCGATGATTGCAAAAGTTATTAGTCATGGTGAGACAAGGGCTATCGCTTTGCAAAAAACCAGAGAGGCTCTGCGACAGGTAGAAGTGTGCGACTTGACCACCAACTTACGTTTCTTGGGCGCATTAGTTGAAAATCAGGACTTTGTTTCGGGCAAGGTCCACACGGAACTTATTGAAAAATCACTTGATAAGCTCATAAAAAAACCTGTTCCCTCGGTTGCTCAAATTGCGTGGGCCGCGATGTTGGCCACGGATCTTGCTTGTCAACTTGATGACAACGCGGGCTTTACTTTATGGCATAATTTACGTCCTTCTATAGCTCTGCGGCAAGAAGTTCAAAACTATTTTGTTGAGTTGGAAGTAAATGATTCCAGCTCGGTTGACCTATTTTTAAATCATACTAAAGTTGAAGCACGTTATTTATTAAATAGATGGCATCTTGACAATAAACCCGCACCAAGTGGCATGAAATTATGCAACGATGTATTTATTTTCTCTGATTTCGGTTTTACATTCCAGATTATTGATCCACTCGAACAAGAGGTAGCTGAAACGATTGATGCAAACACTATTGTAGCACCGATGCCGGGAATTGTGAAACTGTTAAGGGCAAAATCGGGTCAGCGGGTTTCAGAGGGTGATTGTCTTGTGGTGCTTGAAGCTATGAAAATGGAGCATCGTTTGTTGAGTGGTCGCGATGGTATTGTGAAAGATGCTTGGGTTCGCGAGGGCACTCAAGTTGAAGCTGGCGCACCTTTGATCACGTTGGAGGAAATGGAGATAACAGAATGATCTTACATCATATTCCATTCTCTCGTTCATTTCGCATTCTTTGGATGCTGGAAGAAATAGGGCGACAGGTTGATCTTAGAGTCTATTCGATTCGTGATGGCTCAATGAGATCAAAAGAACTATTGCGTTGTTCACCGGCTGGTCGCGTTCCGGCAATAGAATTTGATGATGGCTCTGTTATGTTTGAGAGTGCTGCAATATTGCAAGTATTGGCTGAAACGCATCCAGAGTTTGATCTGGACCGTCCCATTGGTCATCCGGATCGGTACCGTTTTCTGGAAATATTGAGTTTTGCAGAAACTATCGGTAGTGAACTTGAAATGCTGAATTTACAGCATTTATTTTTGCGAAATCCGAAAGATATGTCGGTGTCGGTTGCCAAACTGAATACGGCGCGAATGAAAATAGGCTTAAAGGCGGTTGACGCGATGTTAGATGGTCAGGATTGGCTATGCCGAAGTGGATTTTCTATTGCTGATATTATGATGGGATTTAATCTTTTCTGTGCAAAGTATTTTATTGATATGGAGCAATTTGAAAATTTGACAGCCTACCGCTCGCGAATCGATGAGAGACCTGCTTATCAACGTGCGTGCAAAAAGGATGGTGAACAGGATTTTTATAAACAAGATTTTTATCCTATCCCAAATTCTGCGTAATGAAAAACTTTGTTGAAATTTTCGAAGTTGGTCCCCGTGACGGTTTGCAAAACGAGCGGAGTCGTATTGCCTTGGATGATAAGATTGCTTTTATTAATCTTTTGAGCCGTGGCGGTTTCCGACGTATTGAATGCGCAAGTTTTGTGAGTCCGAAATGGGTGCCACAGATGGCTGATAGTGCCGAGGTCATGGATGGCATAGAGCGGACTTCGACGGTGTCTTATGCCGCGCTTACCCCTAATTTACGTGGCTTTGAACGTGCTGTTATGGCTCGTGTTGATGAAGTATCAATTTTTGGTTCTGCAAGTGAAGGCTTTTCTAAGGCGAACATTAATACTTCTATTTCTGAAAGCCTTGAGCGTTTTACTCCTATTATGTTGGCCGCTAAAGAGGAGAATCTACCTGTACGTGGTTATATCTCATGTGTAACGGACTGTCCATATGACGGTTCAATTTCGCCAGAAAGTGTTGCGAAAGTAGCGAATGAATTGTTGTTGATGGGGTGTTATGAAATTGCTTTGGGCGACACACTTGGTAAAGGCACTCCTGAAAAGATTCACAATATGTTAACGTCAGTTACTGAAGATGTACCGATTAATAGACTTGCTGGCCACTTTCATGATACTAATGGATTGGCGCTTGCAAATATTGATGTCGCATTAGATTTTGGTATTCGCGTTTTTGATGCAGCGGTAGGAGGCCTTGGGGGCTGTCCTTACGCACCTGGCGCGGCGGGTAATGTTGCCACTGAGAAAGTCGTATGCCATCTTGAATCGCTCGGATTTGAAACAGGATTGGATTCTTCAATAGTCGATCAAGCAGTTGGATTTGCCCGTCAATTGAGAGGAAAATACCATTGATAGTGGCCACCGATTTTGAGGGCGTTTTTAAGCATGATAAGTGATAGCAATTACAGTTATGAAACGATTCATGTACAGTTTGATCAACGAGAAATTGCAAAGGTTTGCTTGAACCGACCTGACAAGCATAATGCGATGTCTGAGCAGATGCTTGATGAGTTACATGATGCGGCACGTCAAATAGCATGTGATAGGAATGTTCGTGCTGTTATTTTGGCTGCCGAAGGATTTACATTTTGCGCGGGGGCTGATTTGACATGGATGCAGCGACAAATTGAATCTGATTCGAATATGCGGGCAGAGCAAGCTGCAAAGGTTGCGAATATGTTAAATGCCGTAAATTCTATTCCCAAGCCTGTAATTGGGGCCGTACATGGAAACGCTTTTGGCGGTGGTGTTGGACTCATAGCGGTATGTGACATTGCCATCGGTGTCGAGGGGTTGAAAATCGGATTAACGGAAGTAAGGTTAGGTCTGATTCCTGCTACAATAGGCCCTTATGTTGTCGCACGAATTGGAGAAGCGAACGCTCGTCGTATTTTCCTTAATGGACGATTATTTGATACTAAAACAGCGGTAAATTTAGGATTATTTTCATATTCAGTGACACGAGAAAAACTTGATGAAGCCGTAAATGCTGAGATTAATTCAATCTTGGAGTGCGCACCGGAGGCGATAGGAGAAGCAAAACAGTTTGTTCGAAAACTTGGCCTAAGAATTGACGATAAAACTATTGCAATGAGTATTGATGCTTTGAAGAAACGTTGGGAAACAGACGAAGCTTCAATACGAATTGATGCGTTTTTAAGGAAATAAAAATCGGGCTGGTAAACGCATAATTAATGTGGCGCAGGGTAATTGGACGGATCAAAAATGATACGACTGTCGTTGTGTTTTCTGTCTTGAGACTGAAGAAAGGTCAACGGTCGCAATACGGGCTGGCAAGAAGGAAAGAAGTTTGCCATGATAAGAACATATCTGATTGAAGAACAGATTCAACAGATGATTGTCAGCGATTTCGACTCGCTTAAAGCCACAAATGATCAGATCGCTCAGGCGAAGCTGTTCCATGAGACATTCCCAAGCCTGGCAGCAAGGATGCGTATAGCGGCAGATGATTGCCCGAAATCCTTCGCATGAGGTAATATACCAAGGAACGGAGTATGAAATGCAATAACAAGAAACGTACATCGTTTTAATATTGGAGATGCCTGATTTTTTGATCAAAATATATTTCGCAATTTTAAGCCTTTAGTTTTTTGGGGGTTTGCCGCAACAAAAGATAGCAAGTGTAAGAATTAGATGAACAACGAACTTCGAAAACTCAGTCGGTTTGCATGGTCCGTCGCCGAAACCCTGTGTGGCGATTTTAAGTAATCAAAATATGACAAGATTGTTCTCCCATTTATCGTATTGCATGGTCTCAACTGTATTCTCGTAAACAGTAAACAGTCGGTGTTCACTACTGAAGACAGTTTGCCAAACTCGTTCGACATTTTGAATTTTACGTCATTTCTTTACGACCGCGAATAACCTGACTGACTGCAACTGCAATAACTAATCCGCCGCCATAAAACAGATTTCGTACAAAACTATCAACTCCTAGAAAATTCAATCCCATAATTCCGGTCGATAGAAAATACACTGCAACAAAAGATCCAAAAGCATTGAACCGTCCCGGATATATCGCCGTTGACCCAAGAAACGCCGCCGCGAAAGCAGGTAATAAAAATGCTAAAGCCGAACTTGGATCGGCCACTCCACGCATTCCTGTATAAAGGACACCAGCAAAGGCGGCCATTATGGACGATGCAATCAAAGCACCGGAACGTACGCGTGTAACATTGACTCCAGAAAGACGCGCGACTTCACGACCACGCCCAACAAATAGCATGCGACGTCCCAGAGCTGTGTGCTGAAAAATATACCAAAGGACAATCGTTATCGCACCAGCGTAATAAAAGCCAATAGGAATTCCTAAAAAACGCGTGAGAATCACAACACGAACCAACTCCATAGAAATACCGGCGACCGTACCACTATCTGAAATCCATAGAATAAGCCCCGATACGAAGTAACCAGTTCCTAACGTGACAATCAGAGAAAATACTTTAAAATACAGGACAAAGAATGCATTGACTATGCCGACGAGAGCGCCAGCCCCGAGTGCAGCGAGAACCGCTCCACCAATCGGTATTCCCTGATGGACATTCAAGACCGCAATAATCATGGAACTCAGCCCCATTGTCGCGGCGACGGAAAGGTCAAAATCACCCGTAGTCAATGGAATAATCAATGCCAAGGTGAGAACTACCACCATCGCATTGGAACCAAACATTGAAGCGTAGGAATTCCACGCAAACATTTGATCCGGCTTTATTGCTCCCATCACCAGAATCACTATTATCCAAGCGACAATTAAACCATAACGCTCAGCCCATCCGCTCCACGTGTAAGGCGTCGTTGAACGCTTGATAAACCTTGCATTCTCAAGCGAAGCAATCTTTGTTTCAAGCGCAGCAATTCGTTTTTCGTAAGTTTTTTTTTCGTTCACATTAGGCCACCTTACTCAAAGAGCGATAGCAGTACTTTGCAATGGTGGCTTTGGTCAATTGAGTATCATTAAGAGACCCAATAATCTGACCGCGTGCGAAAATTAAAACGCGATGACAAATTGCGGCCAATTGATCATAATCCGAAGACGCAATCAAAATACCCGCACCTTCAGACGCCGCCTGATCCAATTTGCTCCATATTATTTGGCGTGCACCTACATCAACGCCCTGCGTGGGTTCATCAAGCAAAATCACTTTTGGATTGATTTGTAACCATTTCGACAAAACAACTTTTTGCGCGTTGCCGCCGGATAAGGCGTCAAGTGGCAACTGCGGCTGATTGGGTTTAACTTCAGCAGTAGCACAAACCTCTTGTGCATAAGAAAAAATCTGCCGATTGGTCAAACCAAAGTCTCCTTTAAGATTCTCATAAACTGGCAGCGCAATGTTATCGCCAATACTCATAGAACCCACACCTGCCGCAGCAACTCGGTCTGCAGGCAAATAAACAATTCCATGCGACAAAGCCTTGATGGGATTGAGAGACCTCAAAACCAATTTCTGCCCGGCCAATGTGAGTTCACCGGTTATGTCATTCAATGCGCCATATAATGCGGCTGGGACAAGCTCATAGCCAGATCCCATTAAGCCGGTTAAACCAAGAATTTCGCCTTCCTTTAAATCAAAGTCAATTGGTTTGGTTTCACGACAAAATAAACCTCTAATTGTTAATAAAGAGACACATGGAGCAATCGGCCTTACACGACTACTATATACGCTAACACTATGCCCGACGATACGTTCGACAAACCCGCTGTGAGATGTTTTTGCGGTGTTAACAGTATCAATCAATTGTCCGTCACGTAGAATTGTTGCTCGGTCGGTAATTTCACGCACCTCGTCCACATCATGACTCACAAAAATAACACTCGCACCGGTAATAGTGCACCGGTGAATCATGTCAAAAAGCTGTTCAACTCCAACGCGAGGCAGGAACGGCGTTGGTTCATCCAACAGCAGAACGCCAGGACGGTTTGCGTGATCTTCTGTCGCGTGTCGCAATTCTTCGTAAGCACGCACAATGGCCAAGAGCGCGCGTTCTACAGGCGACAATAAGCCGACTTCTACCATTGGATCAAGTTCTAAACCAAAATGCTCAAATGTCGCTCGCGCTTTTGCATACAGTTCTCGCCAATTCAGCGCCCAAAATGAGCGCGTCGAAAAATCCCCTATATAGAGATTCTCAGTTACTGATAATGACGGAATAAGTCCAAGATTTTGGTGAACAAACGCAAGCCCATGCGTTCGCACTTCATGCCCAGAGATTGGTAACGATAGCAATTGACCATAGAGTTTAATCGACGCGCCAGGTTCAGGTTCATGAAACCCCGCAAGTACTTTAATCAATGTCGATTTACCGGATCCGTTTGAACCCAATAATCCATGCACTTCACCACGTTTCACTTTAAGCGACACATTATTCAGTGCCATGGCACCGCCGAAGTTTTTTGATAAGCCTTCGACATCAAGAGCGAGGCCGTTATCGGCCTCGCCAGAAGACATTAGCGTCAATCGAGACTCCAAAGCTTTCGGAATCCGTCGATGTGGACATCTCCGTAACCATCATTAAATGTCGCTGGAATGCCCGCCGTTGCTACATTCTCATCGGTAAAAATAAATGCAGGCGTGTTGAGTTTGTTGACCTTTCCATGACCGCATAGAAGACGCATATTCGCGTCTGTTCCAGCCATTCCAACCCATCCTAAACTCTCGCCTACGTTCATTTCAACAATATCGCTATCCCGCATGAGATCCAAAACGAACGGTGTGCCATTATAACTGACGATTTTCGCATTTGAACCGGCAATTTGAATTGCTGGTACAATAAACTGACTCATCGAGTCGTAAACGGGCAATACGTAGTTGATGCTTGGGTCAGCCAACAGCGCATTCTGTACAGCGGGTTGGCCTTGAGTCGCCCAATCATTGACTGGTACATTAATGTATTTTGTTGTGCAATCTGGGCAATTTGCCTCAAGATATCCGATTATCGCATCTCTCAGCGGCGCAGTCGGCGTAATCTCGTCCGGTCCTAAAACCAGCGCATTCACTTTTCCCTTTGTCTGCACAATAGCCCAAGCAGCGATAATCTCACCAATCGTAACATAGTCAGTGTTGGCGGCTCCGTCCATCCATTCTGGTGCTCCTTGGGTGGAAGCATCCCAGTTATGTGTGGCAGTCACCTTAACACCAGCGGTCTGTGCTTCCAGAATTTGAGGTTGCAAAAACTCCGGCGGTAATCCACCTTGCAAATCAATCAAATCAAACCCCTCAGCAACTGCTGTATTAATGCCTTGAATCCATCCTGCCGGATCCATTTGTGTTTCCCAATCACGCAATTCAAACCCCACCATTTCGGCCGCGTCAACAAAACCTTGACTAATAGCGGCATTAAACGGGTTGGCATTGGTGAGCGGAATCACGAACATCTTTTTGTCAGCCATACAAGCACGTGCATCAAATGGTTCACCCGTTGGCTCAAAAACCGGAGTCTGACGGTATTGATCGACCAGCGCTGCAGCCGCTTTGATATCGGCAACAGCCGGAACTGCAAGCGCTCCCCACAGTAATACCTGCATGAAGATCTGTTTCATATTTTTCTCCTCGCTATGAAATAGCTTTAATGGTTGACATCAAATAATCAATAGCCGCGTCCGTGCCGACAAGATCGGCATATTTGGCACTCATATCAAAAAGGTTAGCCTGATGAGGCTCGTAGGCACGATCTCCGACGGCATCTTCAACAACGAGTGTAACAAAGCCGTATGAAATAGCGTCAATGCAGGAAGCACGTATACAGCCGGATGTGGTCACTCCTGTTAACAGCACGGTATCAACCTTGAGCCAGTTCAAGGTCGTGACCAACGATGTGCCAAAAAAAGCACTCGGATACTGCTTTGTGATTACAATATCCTCGGGTTCATTAGTCAGTGGTGATGCCAACTTCTGTGTTTCCTGACCTACATCGAAACAACTCAATGCTCGAACCTTTGCGTAAAATGCACCCCCATCGGTACCGCCAGGTGCGAATTTAACTTCCGTGAAAATAGTGGGTATTTTTAGTTGTCGTGCAATTGGGGCAATACGGGCAGCATTATCCAATGCGGATTTGCAACCTTCTCCACCATATAATGGTGAATTAGGATCAAAATAAGCCCGAGCAAAATCAATAAATAACACCGCCGGTCGTGCTCCCCACGATTGCGCCGAATGGTAACCGGCCTCGGCATAATTATCATGAAGATTAGCAGCCATTCAAGTAAGCCCGCATTGAGCCCGGAAAACCGGTGCCGTTGGAGGCTGAAACCCCGTTTCACGCAAACAACGCTGCTTGAGTTCGTCAATTGACACAAAACCACGATCAAATAGCGGCGTTTGTTGGCGTTCTGCCGTCATCGTCTGACGGAGTTTTTGAGTGGCCGTATGATCAACGGTTCCCCGCATGACGACAACCCCATATCTTTTCGCACCTTCCTCTGTTACGAGACCGCGAGCAACATCCTTTCTTACTAATTCGACATCACGTTTCAATGGATCGCCCCAGCCACCACCTCCCCATGTATTAAAGTAAAGAATATCACCAGGTTGAACGGCAATTCGATCACACTTGGATGCAATTTTTTCTTTGCTCCCATCAGAACGTACCAGTGTCTTATTCGACCGCATTCCGGGTTCACCACCGTTAACACCCCATGGATAGGTTAACCATCGATCGTCATGAATTGATACTTCGCCTGCTTCAAGTAGCTCATAGGCAATGGTAATGCCATTTCCGCCTCGATGTAATCCAGCGCCGCCCGAATCAGGGATTGTCGCGTATTTACGAATACGCAACGGAAAATAAGCCTCAAGAAATTCATTCGGTACATTCGTAAAGGCCGGCCATAAGGAATGGCCATCAGGACCATCACCCGCCGGACGTCCTGGAATTCCGCCAAACCCAATCTGAAACAACTGATACCATTCACCGGATTTATCAAAACCTGAATACATGAAATGAGGACTGTCCGAAAAACCGGCAGCGTTTAGAGCGTCAGGGGCTCCCTGTCCCAAGAGGCCGCCCATTAGATCAAAAATTCGGCCTAAGAGATGGGTGCGACATGATAAAGCCGCAGGTTTTTTAGGCTTCAAGATGCAACCTTCAGGAATGTATACATCCACAAGATCATAAAAACCATCATTAAACAATATCTGTGGATCAAAAAGGTTAATGGTAAACGCTCCGAAAAACATTTTGAACATTTCTTCATTTAGAAGAAAGTTGATTGAGGAATCACTTTGCGGATCACTGCCTGAGAAATCAAAGCGAGCAACATTTCCTTCGCGATACAGCGTACAGGCAATTTTGTATGGACCATTTCCCATACCATCATCATCAATCCAGTCTTCAAAATAAGCCTTATGATCGCCTTCAGGAATGATCATCTGAATGATTGCACCCATGGCTGCCTTGTTGCGATCAAGCATATTCTGCATGGCACTAATGTAGGTATCCTTACCAAAACGAATGATATTTTCGCGCACACGACGTTCCGCAAGGCGTAATGCTGCAATAATTGCAAAGAAATCGGACTTATTCCACTCAGGCATCCGCGTGTTATGAAGCATAATGTTTAAAAGTTCGTCCTGAAGTTGACCACCGCGATAAATCTTGGTCGGCGGAATGATCATCCCCTCCTCGTAGATCATTTTCGCATCTGTCGGCAATGAACCCGGGACTTTGCCGCCTACATCGGTCATATGGCCGAACATCGCGGCCCAACTGACTAGCTTTCCGTCATGAAAGATCGGCATCATCATCAACCAATCGTTCAAGTGGCTAACAGCGCCATTGCAACTATAGGGATCGTTTGTAACGAAGATATCACCATCCTCAATCGTGCCATCGTAGCCTTGCATAAAGCCATAAAGGAACGACCCGAACTGACCGACCACCATCTTTCCTTCCTCATTGGCGATGAGGGGAAAGGCATCATGTTGTTCGCGAATGCCCGGTGACATGGCGGTTCGGAACAATACAGCGTCCATTTCATTTCGTGCATTTCGCAAGGCATTCTCAACAATGTCAAGGGTAATTGGATCTACATCAACCCGATTGAAAGTAGCATTATTGGTTTCAATGATGTGCGCTGGCATTTCTCTACTCCTTGGCTTTTTCGTGTCCTTCTGGCCAGATCAGGATGTTGCCAAAATGATCAACAATACCGATATGATCTGAAAGAATAATGCATGTTGAGTCCATTTCCATTACCACCGCTGGCCCCATCAGTTGATTGCCTGACTGTAATTTCGTTCGATCGTAAATCCAGGCATCATACCAATGGCCTTCTTCAAAAATCCGAGTTTTGTGCATGCGTGCTGCGCTGGCGTGACTGCCATCATTTTGCGTGTTTGGATTAACAAAATTCTTCTCCCTACTTTGTACAACTGCTCGCAAGCCGACAATTTCGTGCTCGGCGTCCAACGCAAAAGTAAATAACTGCTCATGTTCGCGGTCGAAACATTGCGTGATTCCCACAACACCCGTTTGAGCAAACTGCTCCGGTTTCACATCAATAGTGAGTTTCATGCCCTGTCCATGATACCGAATGTCCACCTGATACAGAATTTCCTGTTGGTGTGTAGGCACACCTTCATCAATCAATGCCTGGGCAGCGATATTTTCCAACTCCTTGAGCATTCGAGAAATCTCATTGTTCTGGATATCAGCTACACGGGTTACAAACGTCTGACTAGCTTCATTTCGTAATTGCGTCGTTGCATCGCCATAAGCGCATAGAACACCCGGACCAGGTGGAATAATTACCGGCCATGAATTGACCAGCCGTGCTAGAGCGTTCGCGTGTAAGGGTCCGGCTCCACCGAATCCGATAAGGGCAAAATCCCGCGGGTCGTAACCCTGTTCGACGGATACAAGACGCAAGGCACCAACCATATTCTCGTTAACGATACGAATGATTCCTTCAGCGGCAGCTTCAACAGACAGACCAAGGGCATCTGCAACCGATCTTACTGCCTTAACGGCCAGATCATGACTTATCAGCATATCGCCACCCAACCGCGCATCAGAAGGTAAGTAACCCAGCACCACATTGGCGTCAGTAACTGTTGGTTGCTCACCGCCTTTCATATATGTTGCAGGTCCGGGAACAGCACCAGCCGATTGCGGACCCACACGCAACGCTTTTGTTAATTCCGGTACATAAGCAATTGAGCCACCACCTGCGCCCACGGTGCGAACATCAATTGACGGTGCGCGCACCGTTACATCTCCGACGCGCGTTTCGCGACGAGTGCGTGCAACACCGTTTTGGACCAACGCCACATCTGTTGATGTCCCACCCATATCAAATGTCAACAAATTATTGAACTTGGCTTGCTTCGCAATCCATAAAGCACCTGAAACGCCACCGGCAGGACCCGACATCAGAAGGTTTACTGGCTTATCCATTGCCCCTTGAGCAGAACTTAACCCGCCATCAGAGCGCAGGATTTGCAAAGTAATTCCAGCGCCCATGCGACGCTTCAACTCATTTCGAAGATTGCGCACGTACTTTGTCACTACAGGTCGAACATAGGAATTGACGACTGTCGTTTCTGTTCGTTCGTACTCATACATTTCCGGCATTACGGTCGCTGATGTTGATACTGGAATATCGGGTGCTATTTCCTGAGAAATTTCGGCAATTCGGCGTTCATGAGCGTCATTTGCGTAAGCGTTGAATAAAGCCACTGTCAATGCTTCTATACCAGACGTCAACAATCGTTCCAACTTAATTCGGAGGGAATGCTCATCCAGTGGAATCAGCACTTTGCCCTGGGCCTCCATCCTTTCGTTTGCTTCAATTGTAAACTCTAATGGTGCCAGAGGTAGGGATTTGTTCCAAATAACCCAGCCACCCAAACCTCCTGGCACGTAACTGCGCGCGATTTGTAGCACATCTTTATAACCTTGTGTTGTTACTAATCCAACTAACGCGCCAGAAGATGTCAAAACTGTATTTGTTGCGACGGTCGTGCCATGCATGACTTCGGTAATATCCGAAGGATTTACGCCAGCGTTTTGACAAATTTTTTCAATTCCATTTAATACCCCAATGGAGCTATCGTCCGGGGTTGATGGCACTTTCGCCGTGAAGAACCGCTGATTCTGTTCATCAAGCAATAGAAGATCAGTAAATGTTCCACCAACATCCACACCTAATCGTAGTCCATTTTCTGCGCTCTTTGGTGCTAACTTACGTTCCATATCCGACGTTGAGTTGGCGGTTTCAATCCGCCGCAAACGATCTTCAAAGGCTGCTAAGCGCTCTTCATATTGCTTTATTAGATCATCAGTCTCTGACATCTTTGCTCCTTGTCAAATTCCTAACAGTCTCCGCAGAACTCCTTTCGGCTTTTTTTCTGCATCCTGATCCGCCAGTGCAACTGCGCGTTCAGATAAATCCAATGTTTTACTGAGTGATAGATCTTTTTCGGAAATTTCACGCCGAAATTCTCCGATTTGTTTTTGCGCAATCTCTGCAGCGCGCAGGCTACGATCTAGCATTTCATCACTCCGTTCTTTCGACGCGTGTGTTGCTTCCACTTCTTCAAGCACTGCTGACAAAAGCCTTAATGAGCGATCGGTGATATCGCATGCTTTATCTGTTTTCTCCGCCAAAGTCATCGCTCGTTCCAACAAGGCTGTTAGATGCGCGCTTTTTTCTGCCTCAGATTCGACGCGCTGAAGGGCGTTTTCAAGTGTATCCAATGTCCGCTTGGATAATTCAGAAAAACGTGCAGATTGTGATTCAGCGCTTTCGAGTTGTTCATACGCCTGCGTTAATGCGACCGATAAACGATGTTGGTTATTTTGGAGAGTGTCAATCACTTGATTAGATTGCGATATCGCTTTCTGCTGCCGTTCAACAAGCGATCCTAATTGTTTGATTTGCGCATCACGCTCTGCAATGACTTTTTCCAAATCTTCAATGTCATCAAACAAAAAAGTAAGTATTGCTTCTGGTTTTAAATCTCCTCGCATGCCTTGCATTATTTCCTGACCGTCCAGAAGATCCACACGCATATGGCCTTCATTATCACGACGGCCGTTCAAGAGTGATAACGCAACGGCTTCTCGCACTCTTAATCGCGTCGTGTTCAGACGCGCCGCAGCCTCTTCAATCGTTAGAAATGAATTATGGTTACTTTTGTGTTCCATTGTTTCCACTAGATAATACCAGCATCTCGCAAAGAAACCTGTCGTTCGTCTGATAAACCCAAGAGTTCTTTAAAGACATAATCATTATGTTCGCCCAACTCCGGACCAACCCAGCGCACTTGACCTGGCGTATCGCTCAATCGCGGTGCGACATTTTGCATGGTAATGTTACCAAAATCAGGGTGCTTAACCTTAACAAGAGTATTACGTTCTCTGAAATGCTCGTCATCCATCATGTCTTCAACCTTGTAAATCAGACCACAGGGCACACCAAACTTATTGAGCAATGTTTCGAGATCATCGCGCGTCCACGTTTTTGTCCATTGATTAATGAGATCATCTAATTCTACTTGATGAGCACCACGTGCACTGTGTGTGGCGTAACGTTCATCTTCCGCAAGATCAGGACGCTCCATCGCTTCCGCCAGCCGTCGAAAAACTGTATCCTGGTTCGCTGCAATCAAGAGCAGCTTTCCATCAGCGGTATCAAACACATTAGATGGCGCGACATTGGGCAAAATGGGTCCTGTTCGTTCTCGCACATATCCGGCCACATCATATTCTGTAATCAGGCTTTCCATAACATTAAGAACCGCCTCGTAAATGGCACTATCGACAATTTGACCCCGGCCTGTACGCTCACGAGCGTGAATGGCAAACATCGCTCCCATGCAAGCGTGCATGGCCGCTAGTTCATCACCAATTGAGATACCCATTCGTGACGGTTGCGTTGACGGGTCCCCCACAACATAACGTAATCCGCCCATCGCCTCCCCAATAGAACCATAGCCAGCACGAGAGGAGTAGGGTCCTGATTGACCAAATCCGGTCACGCGAACCATGATCAAACGTGGGTTGACTTTTGATAACACCTCGTAACCTAGGTTCCACCGTTCCATTGTTCCGGGACGGAAATTCTCAATAAGAATATCGGCATCTTTGATCAAGTCGCGCACGATCTTCTGACCCTCTTCGGTCCGCAAATTCAATGTAATGGATTTCTTATTTCGTGCAACAACAGGCCACCAAAGCGACTTTCCATGAGGCTTTTCACGACCCCACTGCCGCATGGGATCACCGATACCGGGAGACTCTACCTTAATGACCTCCGCACCAAAGTCCGCCAGCAATTGACCGCAAAATGGACCTGCCAGCAGTTGACCCGTTTCAATCACACGTAAATCGGAAAGCGGTGCTTTATGTTCAGACGCTTTATACACCATATTATATACCACACATGGAATTTGAACCTATTGACAAATTCAATAATTTATTTTGGTATACCAAAATAAAAGAGAGATCGCATATGTCAATGGATTTTTTACAAATTATCGAAGTCTCGCCGAGAGATGGGATACAAAATGAGACAAAACTACTAAGTACTAAACAAAAGCTGATGTTAATTCGAAAAGCACACGAGGCTGGCATTACGCGTATGGAAGTGACAAGTTTTGTCAATCCAAAGCGTGTTCCGCAAATGGCTGATGCAGACATTGTTGCACAGAAACATCCGCAAACGCTTGACGCAATCGGATTGATACTCAATAGGAGGGGTTTTGAACGTGCTGTAGCAGCGGGTTTGAATGAGGTAAACTTTGTCATTGTTGCGTCAGAAACTTTCAGCCAACGTAATCAGAATACTGGAACATTCGAGACTATAAAGATAATGGAAACATTGCGTACTCCGCCACAACAAAATATTCGCCTGAGTGTGACAATTGGTGCCGCATTCGGGTGTCCGTTTGAGGGCGAGGTTTCCATTTCACGGCTCATGAACGTTGTTGAAGCTGTCATGTTCTATCAACCAGACGAACTAGCTTTGGCTGATACGATTGGCGTTGCGACGCCGCGTGATATATCGGAACGAATTCGGATAATTCAACGCACTTATCCAGATATACCGCTTCGTCTTCATTTGCATAATACCCGAAATACCGGAATTGCGAATGCGTGGGCCGGTGTTGAGGCGGGGGTGCGACGTCTTGATGCCTCCTTGGGTGGTACTGGCGGGTGTCCCTTTGCACCCAACGCCACTGGTAACATCGCGACAGAGGATCTGGTTTATATGCTGAAACGTTCTGGACTGCCAACTGGTATTGATCTTGACGCGGCAATAGATGCCGCAAAGTGGCTTGAAGAACAACTTGGACATAGTGTGCCGGGCCAGGTTATGAAGGCTGGCCGATTTCCCATGTCGCAGAATTGTTAGCAATGGATGTTCACGATCGCATTTCGGCTGCAGAACACGCCTATTTGCAAATACGCATTCGCATTCTCTCGGGTGAATTAGAAGCGGGAACGCGACTTAAAGAGCATGTGCTTGCTGAAGAATTGGGGATCTCACGTACACCTGTACGCAGCGCAATTACGCGATTGATTCATGAGGGATTTGTTAAACGCGGCGAGGGTTATTCAACACGTGTCGCGAGTTTTCCTGATCAGGAATTAGATCAGATTTTTGAAATTCGGCGTCGTTTGGAATGTTATGCCGCAAGCCAGGCCGCGCTATTAGCGAGTGAACAACAGATCCAGCACCTTGATGAATTAACCACGCGAATGGAACAATTAACACCACCGACATCCGCCAATGAAACGCAAGAGCTTGCGGCTATTAACACAGAATTTCATAGAATTATTGCTGAAGCTGCTTCGTCGCCGCGCCTTATGACTGTTCTTCAAATAGCTGTTGATGTTGGCATTGTAACGCGTACTTTTCAGGTGTACTCAGCGGCTGATAGAATTCGATCAGCGCGTCATCACCGGGAACTTGTCGATGCCATTAAAGCACGCTCACCGCGTTGGGCCGAAAGTGTTATGTCTAGTCATATTCTGGCAGCTGCTCAGCTTGCCAAAAAACAAGTATAAAAAGATACTTGCAAAACTCTACATTTAAGCAAATTTTGCTCGTTTTCGGGCATTTTTTTGAAAAGCAGAATGAACATGTAG
>JAPORV010000074.1 GCA_026710055.1 Aestuariivita sp. | reverse complement strand
CCCTCTTCAAGGATGATTGCCTTCAGAGGGGGATGCTCACGGGCGGAGGTCGGTGGGAAAGCGTTTGGCCGCGTGGCGTTCGCCATCGTTCTTAGGGGGACCATCGTTGCGGTGAAGGGGTTCGGGGGCGAGCGGAAACACCTCTTTCAGCGCTGGATGCAACACTGCGCCGACAAGCGCTTGATGAGAGGAGGTCTTACTGCCGTCTCGTATGTGGGACGGATGTCGACAGCATCAAAGGGCCGTAAAGGTCGCAGGCGGGGGCATTCCGACTAAAACCTGTTGTCCTTCCGGCGATAATAACATCTGGCGGATGGGTGTGAGAGGGGTCATGATGACGACTCTCCGAATCATAAGGACAATGGTCTTTCATAACTCGCTTTTCAGGGCTTTTTTAGAGGTAATTTAGCCTGTAGTAGATGGCGGGTCCGCTACGACCGAGATAATGCTGACCGTCATCGCATGAGACTACGAGTAAGAGTTCGCGATCGTTGTTGGAGATATGTGTCTCAACGACCTGCACTTTTCTGGACGACAGGAGCAACGCTCTTCGATCGCGAAAGCAATCAATTCGCGCAATCCCAAGCTCTTGGGCGCTGTCTAAAGCATATATGCGAACATTAAGGCCCCACTTTCACTTGAACAGATTGCCGAGAACGCCGGTCTGTGTCGTCGCCAATTGGAGCGACACTTCAGAAGTCTGCTTCTCGAACCTTCAACAGCGATCTATCGCAACATTCGACTGGAG
Source organism: Aestuariivita sp. (assembly GCA_026710055.1). Lineage (GTDB taxonomy): Bacteria > Pseudomonadota > Alphaproteobacteria > Rhodobacterales > Rhodobacteraceae > JAPORY01. Next base: position 2,833 of record JAPORV010000074.1, on the reverse strand, counting down.
CGTGCACGTGTATTGATGGTCGAAACGAATATGAGTGTGATGGCGACACGCCGTTTGGCTTGCGAGGCAAGAAAACAAGCCCCAATTGATGTCTGGCCATGGCATCCCATGGCCAGACAAACGCGAGGTTTATCCAACCACGTTGTAAGCTGGACCGTAGGGGAAGCCGGTGATGTTCTCGTTACCGTCTTCGGTGATGATCAGGATATCATGCTCACGATATCCCCCTGCCCCGGGTTGTCCTTCGGGTATGGTCAGCATCGGCTCCATCGAGATCACCATACCCGGCTCCAAAACTGTGTCGATGTCCTCCCGCAACTCAAGACCCGCTTCGCGGCCGTAATAGTGGCTCAGCACACCGAAAGAGTGACCGTATCCAAAGGTCCGGTATTGCAATAGATCGCGCTCTGCAAAGAAGTCATTGATCGCATGGGTGACCTCAGCGCAGGACACGCTAGGTTTAAGGAGGCTCATGCCGTATTCATGTGCCGCAACGTTCGCCTCCCAAACATTCAAGCTGGCTTCATCAACCGTCTCGACAAAGAGCGTGCGCTCCAGCGCCGTGTAGTAACCCGAGATCATTGGGAAGGTGTTAAGGCTGAGAATATCACCACGCTCCAATCGCCGTCCTGTGACCGGATTATGGGCGCCATCGGTGTTGATACCCGATTGGAACCAGACCCACGTGTCCCGGTACTCGGCATCCAGAAAGCGCCGCGCGATCTCCAGTTCCATCGCATCCCGACCGGCCATGGCAACGTCGATCTCACGTACGCCTGCCTTGATCGCATCGCGGATCGCATAGCCACCCACATCGGCCGTTGCTGCACCCGCGCGGATCAGCTCCAACTCTGTCGGAGATTTATGGAACCGCTGGGTCATCGTCGCTGGTGCGATGTCGACCGTGTTTGACGGGCAGAGGAATTCATCCAGAAGGGCTTTCTGCGCAATAGAGATGTGATCCCCCTCATACCCGATCACCTTACCCGGCCCAGTCACTGACAGGATGGCACGCCAATAGTTATTCCGCTGCCAATCGGTGTAGGTGATGTTGTCGCCATAGCACCGCCGCCAAGGCTGCGCTGTATCAATTCCTGCACTGAAGGTGACGGTCTCGGTTGCGGTGACAACCTGCGCGTAGGGTCGCCCAAACGCGCAATAGAGAAAGCCGGAATAGTAGGCGACGTTGTGCATTGAGGTCAGCACCACAGCATTGATGCCTTTGTCCGCCATGATGGCGCGAAGCCCTGCCAGCCGCGCCTCGTATTCCGCATCTGCGAAAGGCAGGACCTTTTCGCCTTGGTGAAAGCGGAAGAAATCCGGACGTGCGAGCCCGGTCATGTTGGAAGTTCCGTCCATCGGTTCACTCCTGTTCAGGCCATTTGGTCGGATGGGGAGTGCGCCTTATCGCTCAGGTCACGTTCCCTCACCGTAAAACGGCAAAGCAATATCCCGGCGTTCAGGATGGTTGGATTGAGAATTCCGACATTGGTTCATCGGTGGCGACGCCATCGCCTATCTCTGACAGATTGGTAATGCATGTCGGCCAGATTCTCAATGGATTTTGTAAACTGCTGCCGCACATCTCGCGAGCGATGTGGGGGAGTTGTTTCACGCGATATTGGCGACACAGTATCCCTGCCTTGCCCTGCTCTGGATTATTACAGTCTTTTGAATTGAGTGCTATAAAGCTTCCCCTCGAATCATGGTTTTCGAAACAGGGTTATTAGGCGCAAGTATAAGGTCTTTGCCGAAGGCCGCCCCGTAATCGCGTTTTCTGCTTGAGATCGGCATCGTCGACTTCGGGGATGGCGGTGATATCTAGTGTTTGTTAAAAAATCCCAAATTCACTATTAAAGTGTTGAAAACATGTACTTTTCTGATGCGTTTGTTCTAGCAAAGATTTCCGATATTTGGTACAATTTCTTAATATCTTACAAGATTGCCATTGAATCAGCCAATCTTCGCTAAATTAAAGAAAAGGCATTCACATATTTCGGTTAAGTCAACACATTGAAAAATATACTTTTATGCATGGTAAACTCTTGAAATTTGAGAAAAATAGGGGTTTTTTAACAAACACTAATTAAGAAATTCTCAATGACAATGTCTTGAGCCATACTCCAATGCTGCTGATCTCTGGATTTCTGGGCAACCTCAACCTTTTCAGACACATCACTAATTGACAAATTGTTGCTTATTGCCGTCGTTATGATTGCGTAATTATACGCAATTGTCTCAAGCGTGCTGGCAAAACAAACAATATCTTTTCGCAATACATCAAGAAAGTCGATCACCTTATTGAGAAAATCAACAACCTCCTAATCATCCGATACGATACCTCTCAAATTTTGGATGGATTCTCGTGAAACTTTCAACGCTTTTTTCGTTAATCGCCGCGTTGTATTCTGCGCTGATGGCATCAGTAAATCTCCATGTTTTCATTTTCCACCATCCCGTTGTGTCAAACAAAACACCCGATAAAAAAGCGGTAGGATGTGATATCCTCATTCATAACTGTTATCTGTTAACAGATCATGAAATATGATCCCTATCAAAGTGCCGAACATCTCCTGAAAACACCTCCTCGATTGGATATATCCACATGAAAACAAACATCCTGACTTACATTGACAAGGATACAGCTTTACATAAAATGAACCAAAAGAAAACGCGCGCACTCAGTGATCTGGTTAATCAAATTAATGTCATTCTGATATTTTTATTTTTTTAAGAGTCTTTAAACCACGCCCATAATAAATTGAGCTTGATCCCTTCAACTTGAGTTAAGGGATTTTAGTGGGATCATCATCTTCGTATCCGAGCGGTTTGA
>JAPORV010000195.1 GCA_026710055.1 Aestuariivita sp. | reverse complement strand
AGTTTTCTAAATATTTGTTTTTAAAAGATCTTTTTTGCAAAATGTTAAAGATGGGATAGGGCGGTTTTCGGGTCACCCTAACTGGCCGGTCGTGTTTTTGATGTCATCTTGTGCCATAGCGGTATTTGTTAACCGCGCCGGATTTCGCCTCGGTCGCGCGGGCATACCGTGCGGGTCTTTTGGCATCCTTCCACCGCCCGGCCAGTTGGATCTCGACAATGCTGGCACCGGCCTTGGCAGGATCCTGTGCCGCGCTTATCCGGAATCCATGACTGGACGCGGCAACTCCAACCAAGGTCGCACAGGTCTTAAGGATGCGCCGCGCCGAGCGTTCCGTCAGCCGTTCCGGACCGACTCTGCTTGAACATTAAATCTCATTTTAGCATAGATCATGACCTTATGAATATACTAGATTAGATGTAACGGCTTGCAAACATCCCAAACTCGGCTTGCAATCATCGCCTGATTTCAGCCTAGACTGGTTGCGATGATCCGGGGTTTCAGCCCACATTCATTGAGAATAAACTCACATTATGTTCAACAAGTGGGGCACCACAACGCGGGTGTGGTTCTCATATGGTGTGGGAGCAATCTACCACATTCCCAACAAAAGCAGATAGCAGCGGCGAAAAAGGTCAGATAGGGAAAAATGTAAATCAATCGGATGACGTTTCGCAAAATCAGGCGAATCTTGCGTGATGAGCAAAATTCGACAAATAATTATCGTGTCATATCAATGGTTTACAAAATTCGTCCCACACCATATGAGAACCACACCCCACAACGCTTACCGTCGCCCAAGCGCTTTGTGATACGTTTCCCGATCTCACTATCACAATCGATAAAATCGAACATGGATAATTATGGAGATTATATACTTAAATAAACAAACTACCAAATATAGAAAGTAATCAGTAAATTTCTGATTATTTACACCACTTATAGTGTTTTTTTATTTAAGTATATAATCTCCATAATTATCATAGGCAATCCGGTGAAGGTTGCAAGCTGTTGCACATACATGTAAAATTACAGAAATATATTTTACCAATAAATCAAAAATTACACCATGCCTTACGCTTATAATTACATTGAACTGAACCGACAATTTATCACGCTCAACACTGACGCTGTTGCAAAGGCCTCCGTCGAAGCATCGAGTGCGTGGCATTATTTTTCGTTGCTAACATGGCCCGACATACTTCAAAAGTATCGTGTTGTCCTCTTGTCTTCTGCAGGAACGGGCAAGACATGCGAAATCAGACATCAATGTGTTAAGCTGCGCGAGGATGACAAAGCCGCTTTTTTCATTCGGCTTGAAGATCTTGCGTTAAATTATTCTGATGAAATTTTCGAGGATGGTGGCGATATAACATCATTTGAAAAAGCACTTTTAAGTAATGACGAAATGTGGATATTCCTTGACTCCATCGACGAAGCACGACTGGATGGACCACAAAAATTTGAAAAAGCCCTCAAAAAACTGAAACCACATATCAAGAACAACCTGCAGAATACGCATATTATCCTGACCAGCCGTGTTTCTGCCTGGCGACCAACCGCCGATGCCTCTCTCGTCGATACGTACTTTCCCTACGAAACACCGAAAAAAACACATCCAGCTGACTCCACACAGGATTTGGATGCCAATGAGTATTCTAATGATTCGGAACCAGAAGACTCAAATGCTTCGTCTCAATCTTCAATTGCGTATTATACCTTACAACCCCTAACATCAGAGCAAATGCAGATTTATGCGGAAGCAAAAGGGACTCCAGATGTCAAAACCCTCATCTCGGAAATTACTCGAAAAGACTTGCAGGGGCTGGCAGACCGTCCCAAGGACCTTGATGACCTCATTGCCTATTGGGAAAAAAACCAACGACTGGATAACCGATCAAAACTTGTTGCAGTCAATATTGAGCGTAAACTGAAGGAATATGACCTAATTCGAAGCACACGCAGGGATCTAACGCCAGAGGAAACAATGACCGGCGCAATGAAGATTGCTGCAACTGTTGCGCTGACACACCAGACCAAGATCATCGTTCCAGATCAAAGCAACCTCGAGGACGGTGTTGCCGTGAATGACGTTCTTACAAATTGGAAATCAAACGACTGTTCTACCCTGCTTCAACGACCGATCTTTGAACCCGAGACATACGGCTTTGTCCGCTTCGATCATCGTGACAGCTACGAATTTCTGGCGGCTCGGTGGTTTTACGAATTGATTCAAGAAGGTGGATTACGCCGGGTTGAAAACCTGTTTTTTAAGACCCAGTATGGCAAAGACATTGTCGTTCCCCGCCTGCGCCCGATTCTCCCCTGGCTGGCCTTACGGGACACCTCCATTCGAACCCGCCTTCTCCATAACTGGCCAGAAATTCTTCTCGAAGGCGGAGATCCCTCATCCTTACCATTCACCGATCGTGCAACGCTGTTAAAACAGTACTGTGCCAAACACGTCGAAAAACCACAGTCATCCTTATCGTTCGACCTTGCTACATTACGACGGCTTGTCTCTCCCGAACTCAGCAATGTCATACGGTTCATTCATGAGCGTTACCACAGCCATAGCCACCTTGAAGAATTTGTTCTGCACGCAATCAAATTGGGTCCGTTAAAAGACCTTGCTGACATTGCCAAACACGCGGCCATCAAGCCGGGGCAGGATCGCTACACACGTTTGGCAGCAATGCAGGCCATCGTTGAAGTCGGAGACGAGGCACAAATCCAATCGGTTGTTGACGCACTTGCCAAAGATCCCGCTCTTGCACAGCGGCATGATCTAGGCTTCTTTATCAAGGTGTTCGGTGCAAAGCACCTATCCAGTGATCTGGTCATGACATTGGTGGAATACGCCGGTCCCGGAGAACGCTACGTCAGTGATGGTCTTAATCAAGCGGTGAAAGGGTATATACACGATTGCTCCATCAAGGATGTCTCTTCTATTGTTTTTCGAATAAGCCGGAACCTCAAAGAAGAACCGTTCATAGAACGCCGGTACTGCACCGTATCAAAGAACAATGCATGGATGCTGAATTTCGGCATTCCCGCTTGTGAGCGTCTGATCGCCGAACGTAACCCACAGGCACTGCGTGAACCCTGTCTCAACATTATCTTGTTGAATGAAATGGCACGGAATTACGATGATTGGAATTCCAGCAAAACATTGAATCAACAGGTGCCCGCATGGCGGGAACTCAACACCGCCTTGTTCTGGTACAGCATTAAAATCGCTCGGAAACACGCCGATGAAGGCCGCATAACCATGTACCAACATGCGTGGCTTTATCGTGGTCCATGGCACTTTACCATGGACACTATTGATGGGTGTGGTTCTCATATGGTGTGGGGCGAATTTTGTAAACCATTGATATGAAACGATAATTATTTGTCAAATTTTGTTCATCACGCGAGATTCGCCCGATTTCGCGAAAATTCGTCCGATCAATCTACATTTTTCCCTATCCGGCCTTTTTCGCCGCTGCTATTTGCTTTTGTTGGGAATGTGGTAGAGTGCTCCCATATTTAAAAAACAACTGTCTTCAATGGGAGACAAGAAAGGAGCACTCTAATGACAATCATGCCCCACGAAACAGATCTTTGCAAGTTAAAAAAGCAGACAGATGTCGATCAATCGCC
>JAPORV010000224.1 GCA_026710055.1 Aestuariivita sp. | reverse complement strand
TGCATCTGCTCAGGGAGGGATGTCTCCGCAAACCAGGCAAATGCCCGTGAAAAGGGTGATTCACTCGCAAGAGCCGAGACACGTCCCCATCCACATGAGACGACGCAAGGTGGGGTCACACGGTAACCGATCGATCAAGTCTCGGGTGGTGGGCCTATCCCAGATGGCCTTGGCGATAAAGGAACGTGCCAGAGCATACCGGTCTTTTTGTGGGCGTCCGTGCCGATGACGGTCAGTGCGAAAGAACGTTTCGACCGGTTGCAGATCAAGGGCGGCGACAAAGCGTTGGTGCTTTTCATTCAAAGGGCCGAGTTCCGTGCTCAACGCAGGGCATCATTCCCCTTGAAATCGATTCCAGAGATATGATATGAATGAAGATAAGGACATGTTGTGACTTCCTCTGTGTGTTGTGTTTTCTTTTTTTCATAGATGAAGAAATGCGACATGTCCCTTCTGCTTTTCAACAAAGTGCCCGAAAGCGGGAAAAATTCGCTTAAATGTAGAGTTTTGCAAGTACTTCACAATTTAAATTACATCAAAACCAAAATATTTTTGTTGCTCTCTCGCGTAATTTAAGTTAATGACATTATTCCGTGGCGACACAGCATTCGTAGCACGTTGTTAGAACAAGCAACGCCTAACTAGTGTCTGTTAAAAAACCCTAAATTCACTAGTAAAATGTTGAAAACACGTACTTTTCTGATGCGTTTGTTCTAGCGAAGATTTCCGATATTTGGTACAATTTCTTAATATCTTACAAGATTGTCATTGAATCAGCCAATCTTCGCTAAATTAAAGAAAAGGCATTCACATATTTCGGTTAAGTCAACACATTGAAAAATATACTTTTATTCATGGTAAACTCTTGAAATTTGAGAAAAATAGGGGTTTTTTAACAAACACTAACTAGCGCGAATTATCAACACCACGGGAGAAGCTTCAACTTAATGGCTCGATTTGTTTTTATCACCGGTGGAGTGGTGTCATCGCTTGGAAAAGGACTCGCTTCTGCCGCTCTCGGATCACTTTTACAAGCACGCGGATACACAGTTCGATTGCGAAAACTCGACCCTTACTTGAATGTCGATCCAGGAACAATGAGTCCCATTGAACATGGCGAAGTGTTTGTTACAGATGACGGGGCAGAGACAGATTTGGATCTTGGTCACTACGAGCGATTTACCGGCGTCGCTGCTCGAAAAACCGACTCAGTATCCGCCGGCCGAATTTACTCCAATGTACTCGAAAAAGAACGGCGGGGCGATTATCTTGGCAAAACCATCCAAGTTATTCCACATGTTACCGATGAAATTAAAGAATTCATAAGAATTGACGAAGATGAAGTTGATTTCATGCTTTGCGAAATCGGTGGGACAGTCGGTGATATTGAAGGGCTACCTTTTCTGGAAGCAATTCGTCAGTTCAGCCAAGACAAACAACTTGGACAATGCATTTTCATGCATTTAACCCTCCTCCCCTATATCGCGGCGAGCGGCGAGTTAAAAACCAAACCAACGCAACACTCCGTCAAAGAATTGCGCGCGATTGGAATAGCCCCCGATATTTTACTTTGCAGGTCGAAAGACAATGTTCCGAAAAAAGAACGTGAAAAACTCGCGCTCTTTTGTAACGTAAGGCCGAATGCTGTTATTGCTGGTCCAGATTTATCAACAATCTATGATGCACCATTGAATTATCATCACGAAGGCCTGGATCAAGCAATACTTAACGCATTCAGAATAAGCCCTGCACCGCGCCCCGACTTGACTAAATGGAAAGATGTAAGTGACCGCTTTCATAACGCCGAGGGAGAAGTAAGAATCGCAATTGTTGGCAAATACACTCAAATGGAAGATTCATATAAGTCAATTACCGAAGCATTAACTCATGGCGGAATGGCGAACCGAATTCGCATCATTATTGAATGGCATGATTCAGAAGAATTTGAAAAAAAAGCATCATCAACAGTACTTTCTGGATCTCACGCAATACTTGTTCCCGGCGGGTTTGGAAAGCGTGGAACAGAAGGAATGATTATGGCCGCGAAATTCGCAAGAGAACGTAAAGTGCCTTACTTGGGTATTTGTTTAGGAATGCAAATGGCTATTATTGAAGCTGCACGTAATGTGATTGGCATTTCCGATGCTGGCTCTGAAGAATTTGAACAAGAATTAACAAACGATCGCCTAGTACCTGTTGTTTTTCACCTTAAGGAATGGATACAAGGAAACTACAAAATCGAACGGCATGTCGACGACGATAAAGGCGGCACTATGCGACTCGGCTCCTATAATGCCAATTTGTCTGAAGAATCACGAATTGCTCAAATCTATCAACAAACCCGAATAGATGAACGTCATCGTCATCGTTATGAAGTAGATATTAAATTTCGAAAGAAACTTGAAAAGGCTGGCCTCATTTTTTCGGGCATGTCACCTGATGGTCGTCTCCCCGAAATTATTGAGTGGGCGGATCATCCATGGTTTTTCGGCGTACAGTTCCACCCCGAATTAAAGTCCAAACCATTCGATCCGCATCCGATTTTTGCTGATTTTATTCGTGCAGCACGTGATGTCAGCCGATTAGTGTAGTTTATCATGGTATTAAGGAATTCCTCACCTAAAATTTTTTGCAATCTCTGCTCTATCTCTGGACGGAACAGTTCGTTTCATTTAACTGTTTAGCAAGCAAAAAGACCTACAAAATATTGTTTGGAGAATGTGCATGTTCGCGAAACTAATTCGGCGACTTACCGAGACGGCACCTACAGAATTACCGCAAGATGATGCACGACTTGCGCTCGCAGCGTTGCTAGTGCGTATTGCGCGTTCTGACGGTCAATATGAGTCGATCGAAGTTGAAAAAATACAAAAAATCCTTGCCGAACGCTACAGCTTGAATGGGAATCAATCCAATGAATTGCTTCGCGATGCAGAGATTCTGGAAGCCCAAGCCCCTGATACAGTCCGATTTACCCGTTCAATCAAAAACGCCGTTCCTTACCAAGATCGACTCGCAGTAATTGAAGCTTTCTGGGAAGTCGTACTAGTTGATGGCGCGCGCGACGCCGCTGAAGATTCGTTACTTCGGCTCATGACAAAATTACTTGGCATTACTGACGTTGACAGTGCGCGAGCGCGACAACGTGTTATGGCAAAATGATTAACGTAAATTACTTGGCCTTTGTAAGTTATCAAAGGATGGTTTAAAGAAAAAACTGGTGGTTTTGAGTTGGGATTATGTGGGAATCTTATTGTTCGCACAAAGTTGTAGGCTGCCTTATCACACCTTTTTCTACAGCAAAGGCAAACTTGTAGATATCCCGCATTATAAAATTAAGCATTATTAACCTTCATACTATATGTATTGGCTCTAACTGATGATTAACCCTATATATAGTATTTTGGTTAATCAAATATATGAATCCCTTTATTAGGACGGTGACCTAGTATACTAACATCATTGAATTGATGCTAGAAGCTGGTAGATTATTATCTTATTTGTAGTGAATGATAGTGAGTCGTCTCACTGATAACAATACCACATCCCGATTGGTTTGAGCAGGGCCGTTTCTGAGGTCGCAACACCGACGACGGATGAGGAGATAACATATGAGGCATAATGATGAACCCGAATGGACGAAAGTT
>JAPORV010000171.1 GCA_026710055.1 Aestuariivita sp. | reverse complement strand
AGATGTCACGCTGTTTGAGACAATTGAATTACAACAATTACTGACTGGATTTCAATACAAACTTCAAACCAATACTCCCTCTAACAAATTGAATCTATTTGATTTTTACATGGGACACTAGTAATATCAATCTTATTTTTGTGTACTTTATGTCTCATATGGTCGCTTGAAATATATCGCATCTGGTCAAAAATACAGCTTAAACTCCTTCAAGACTTGCTGATAAACATCTCGTTTAAATGGTACGATTTCTTCAACCAATTGATTAGGCGATTGCCAGCGCCACGATGAAAATTCTGGCGATACAGAATTGATATTTATGTCAGAATCTGCGCCCAAGAATTTAAAAAGGAACCACTTTTGTTCCTGTCCTTTATACTTTCCGGCCCAAATGTTACCCACTAGATCAAGCGGCAGGTCATATCGAATCCAATTTGAGGTTTCTGCCATTTTTTTTATTAATTTAGAGCGAATTCCCGTTTCTTCATGTAGCTCGCGTAGCGCAGCATCATACGGGTGCTCACCACTCTCAATACCACCTTGAGGCATTTGCCACGCCTTTTGGAATCTGTCTTTACGCTGACCAACGAACACGTTACGGCTAGCATTTATCAACATTATTCCAACGCATAGTCGATAAGGTAATTCAGATAATGTCATAACAGTCATTTTGCGATCCTCTTGATAAAGGGCAACTAATGGAATCTACAAAATTACATCATTATTATAGGCGAAAAGCATTTCACTGAGTTTCCGACAATGTCGAACCATTCAATTAAAAGTTTGGGGCTTATAAATAAAAAAACACTATAGTGGTGTAAATAATCAGAAATTTGCCGATTACTTTCTATATTTGGTAGTTTGTTTACCTAAGTATATAATCTCCAAAAGTTTTACTGATCGGAAGAAAAAGCGCAAATGATTTATTTGCGATACAATACCCCAAAATAGGTTGCAGTACAACATTCAAGATTGATTTTTTTCTTTGCAACAGAAAACAATTAGGATTGAAGTTGATTAACGCATTATCTCCAATGATAACATCAAGCTTACCAAGACGCATGAATTTGGACAACCAACAGTCATGGCGGAAACAATGCTGGAAGACGGTAAGGATTATTCTTTCATCGAAACCAAGAATTGATCAATTGGCGATTTTGCTTGTCGCCCATTATCACTACTTTCCGTCAGAACGCATCAAAGCATCACGCAACAAACACGCAGAATAGAACGATCATAATATGAAGCTCCATAAAGAACTACACAAAGCAAAGAAGCAAAAATTGATGAATTCTGCACAACTTCCCGATAGAGACTCTTGCTTGACGGTCAGCGGGTCATGTTAACCCATCAAAAAAGCGGTTCAAGCAACGCTCCCATGTTGAGCGGGTGAACGCGGAGTGAAAGGATAGCGATGGTGGCCGTCATCTCTGGGTTCGGGGTGCGGCGAAAGTCGTCTGTCATTTATTTTTCGGTATCTTCGCTCTGACTGTTAATCAGTTACTCAGATTGCGCATCTGAAAGCATCGTTCATTCTGTCTTTGGCGTCGACGGGTTCTGCATACGCGGATGTTCGCATGATACCCACTATGATGATGTGAGCTGGTTTTGTCGAATAAATCGGCTTCTGAGGGCTTGCATTCATTGAGCAATTGCTTTGATCTTATCTCACCCTTTTTTACGCTATCGCATTCAAAATTTCCACCGACTTTTACAAGTGGCTCTATTGTAAAAAAATTCCGAGCATGGAATTATTATTAATTTAACGGCGCTAAACGCGCCGACGCGATCCAGGCGAAATGACACCTTCACACCCCTTTTTTGACTTCACCAAAAAAATCAAAAGCAGCTGGTCATGAAGAAATTTAAAAAGGGGGTATTGACTACACGCATCACCATTGACGACATCATGCGAATTGTCTACCTTCAGAACATGAATACCCCACCCGATAATCATAAACTGGATAAACGGCTGGCTGTCATGGAGGAACGCATGAATATCATTCAAGCGAATTTGGATAGAACATTGAATGCTGTTCAAGCAAACTTGGATAAAACTTTACAAGAATTCAAAACAAACGCTGAACGACGTGACAAAGAAGCCGTGCGCCGTGAAACGGCCAGCACGCGGTGGATCATGGCCAGCATTCTGGCCGCGAAGGGGTTGAGTGTGATTATTCTTGGCTTCATGCTGAGCTTTTTTTGACCACATAGCTTAAAAAAAACGCCCGTGCAGCCCCACTTTTTTCAGGATAAAAACCCATAAAAAGCAAATACTTCACCTTAGGCGGCAAATGAGAGGGTCAAAATACAATAAAAAGTCCTCAAGCGGTCACTTAAGCGCTTTTGGCCGCTCGAAAGCGGCATGGATTGCCAGGGTTGCAATTGACGGGGAATGCGCTCTTCAAGACGCGCCAAGCGCACATCAAGCCCATGCACATTGTTTTTGAGTGAAGCCAGTTCGCTTTCAATTTTGCCAAGACTTGCGACTAGATCTCTTTTGATCAAACCCAGACTTGAGCGCATCATTCCACAAAAAATCCCCACCACCGCAACAAGAGGCGTTACAATCGTTGCGGCAAGTTGAAGAGAAACCCAATCCATTGTTCCGTTATTTTTTTGTTAAGGGCGATCCGAAGACCGCCCCGCGTGTGTTCAACAAATGCCGTTCAGGGCTATTTGCATCCCAGACCGGCCCGGAAACTGGTTTGTGTAGGATTGCTAGTGGAGGAAAACAGGGGAAAGTTGTTTTGACGCCCGCACCAGCAGTTGCGAACGTCCAGCGGGGTGAGTGGGCTGATCGAGAAGCATCCGCTCGTCCGGCCTTCTCCGGGATTGACGTTCATGGTGTAGGTTCCGCCCGTCATGAAGCACTCAACGGCGAAGGGGTTGCTCTCTCCGTGCCCGGCGAAGTCTGTATACAAGATTAGGGCATAGGGCGTTCTCTCTGTCAGGGTGGCGTTGTTGTCGCTATAGGAGGGGTTCTGGGAGGCGGTAACGGCTCCAAAGTCGATCGTTCGAACATCCGCACCGATCCGGGTGTTCTTGACCTTACCATAAACAGTGATGCTGCTGACTGGATTGCTCGTGATCCCCAATATGCCCCTCAAGGATGTCCAATTGAGGATATTGGATAGCTTAAAATTTACGTTTATATTTGTTGCTACTCTCCCATTGTTTGAAGAATCGAAGGCAGCAGGATTATTTTGAGTGTATCCTCCTCCGCAGGCGGACGAGCCGAACAGCCCTGGTGCGGTTACCGTGGTCTGCGCCCATCCCGGCGCGACGAACATCATCGCCACCAGCGCGGCGGCCAGAAAACTAATTAAGTTGTGTGTATGTGTGTGGGGGGGGGGGGTAAGTGCGTTCATGCTCATTGCCTATTCCTTTCACGATTTGCTATGTTCTTCGTTTTTTATCTGAACGACGGAAGAAATGCAATAGCGACTTTATCGATAAGTTTTACAGAAGGTCACAAAAGTTTTCTCGATCCCTTTTGAATTCAAATCAATCTTTTTTTCCGGCACCATCCACGAGATTGCGGTCTGGCGTGGGACGCTTAGTAATGTTTCTGTAAACTAGTATATCAACTTTATTATATTGATGGGTATAGGGACTTGAGTTTGATGCGGGCACCGTCGGTTGTGAACC
>JAPORV010000383.1 GCA_026710055.1 Aestuariivita sp. | reverse complement strand
AAAAGTATATTTTTCAACGTGTTGACTTAACCGAAATATGTGGATGCCTTTTCTTTAGTTTGGCAAAGACTGGCTAATTCAATGGAAATCTTCGCCAGAACAAACACATCAGAAAAGTACATTTTTTCAATATTTTACTAGTGAATTTAGGAGTTTTTTAACAGACACTATTTAGGAATAAATTTACTCAAATCCTAATAATAAAGAAGTTCTGAAATGAATAAAAGCATGTTCCTGTCAGGCGAAAGAGCGACTAGAAGCACAATATTCCCATTCATTCTTTTCAATCTTTTCGATTTTAACTCATCTTTAATCTGCGCCGTGGTAAGGCACACGTTAAAGATGGATTAGGATTATTGACTATAGCGAAATATCTGAATCTCTCAACTATTACAGGGTAGTGAATTTTTCTTAAACAACATAACGAAAATTCATCGTCAAACGGGAATAAGTCCTTAATTGCACCGGAAGATCATTATCCCGGCATTTTTCGCGTTCTAAACAATAAAATGAATACGAAAGCGGAACCGATTGATGTCGTTACTATTCCTACAGGCAGTTCCTGTGGTGCAAGGAGTAGCCTGCACAACATGTCTGATAAAGTGAGTAATATAGCGCCTACAATGGCTGCTGTTGGCAAAAGGCGACCATGTAACGGCCCTACAATCCCACGAGCGAGGTGTGGAACCATCAAACCCACAAAGCCAATCACACCTGCAACAGAAACAAACGCGGCGGTCGACAACGCGGCCACAAAAAATATCATAAACCGTAGTCCTCGAACTGGCACACCAAGAGTTGATGCTGTAAGGTCACCGGTCAAAAGCGCGTCCAACCAACGGCTGCGATAAAGTGAATAGGTCAAGATTAACACCAATCCAGTAAAGACCAACGGAAAGGTTTCCCATCGGGCTAAACCGAGACCGCCCAACATCCAAAATATCACTGAATGTGCCGCACGACTATCGCCTGCGAAAATGAGATAATTTGTGGTCGCCGTAAAGAGAAAGGACACCGCTAAACCAGCAAGAATTAGCTTCTCTGGTGCGCTGGTGCGCAAACCATGAACTAACACCAGTACAATTCCTGACGCAATCAAGCCACCACAGAATGCTGCTAGCGGAAGTGTCCAAATGCCTAATATATCGCCCGTCACTGTAATGACGAAAACAGCGCCCGCAGCTGCGCCAGATGATAGACCAAACAGAAACGGATCGGCTAGATCATTGCGTGTCGTTGTCTGAAGCACCACACCTACGACGCCCAGTCCGGCACCAATCACCGCAGCAAAAAGCGCACGTGGTAAGCGCAAATCGAATACGATCCGATGTAACGGAGATATATCCCCTTCAAAAAGTCCACTGCTCAAAGCAATGGCCTCGACAACATCAGAAAGTGGGATCTGCGTTGTCCCAAAAAGGGTCGACACGAGTAATAGGGTGGTCAAAATAAGCGCCCCAGCAAAATTGATCAAACTCAACCATGCCAAGTTAATGCGACCCTAAATGCATTGCTTCAGCCATTTTTTTAATTGCGTGGATGTTCGCTGGTCCAGGTGTCAATTCTTCATAACGCAAACCAATCCAATGTTCGTTTTTCACCGCATCGGTTTCAGACATTACAGGGTGCTCTTGCAGGAACTTGAAAGTGTCACTTGCACCGTTTCCTGTCTGATAATCTAACAGTACCAAAAACTCTGGATTAGCCGCCGCCACTGCCTCCCAGGATGTACGCCCCCAACTGGTATCAAGATTGTGGGTAACGTTTACGCCGCCTGCTGCTGTGATCATCGCATCCGGAATTGCAAACTTTCCAGCAGTAAAGGGCGCATCAGCAGGGCCATCCAATAGAAAAACTCGGCGTTTTTTCCGATTTGCAGTCCGCGTTTTGATCGCGGAAAGTTCAGATTTCCAGCCTGCCACAAGCGTTTCAGCAGTGTTTTCAACCTGCATGACTTTACCTAGACGTAAAATATCATCGAATAACAAGTCCATGCTGGCAATAGGACGATTTTTGTCGAGATGCACACAGCTTTCTGTGAGAATCATGGTCTTGATTCCAAATGGAGCAAGAGTGTCGGGCGTGACATCGCCACCGGGACGCATACCATAGTACCAACCAGCAAAGAAAAGATCTGGTTGCACTGAGATCAGGTTTTCAAGGGTTGGATACTTCGGTGCTAGTTCTGGAATATCGCCGCGCAGTTTATCGAATTCAGGACTGGTTTTGTACCAACCTGTTATACCGGTCAAACCAACAATTTTGTCTTGTAGGTTCAATGCAAAGACCATGTCGGTCATATTCATATCGTGCACCACTATCCGCTCAGGTACTGAACTAAAGACAAGCGGATTACCACAATTGTCGATAGTAATGCTTTTTGCAACAGTACTGCTAGCAAAAATGGTAACAAAAATAGCTATGATGAGGTGGCGGTTCATTTGTTATTGCCTTCAAATAATTTTTGATTTTTTCTAATGTCGAGTGCGGGAATCAAGCGACCTTTATGCGCAAAATGTAAATAGGTAACACCAAAAATCTCCCAAACGCGATCTGGCGTCAACACCTGATTAACGGGGCCGAATCCGACCAGTTGAGTTGCATCAATTAAAGCAACATGGCTAGCAAACTCTGGAATCATTACCAAGTCATGAACGATCATTACTACGGTGATACCTAACTCTGTCACCAATGACAGCACACGACCCTTGGCATCTGGATCAAGATGGTTAGTGGGCTCATCCAAAAACAAAAGCGATGGGTTCTGCGCCAAAGCTCGCGCAATATGCGCTCTTTGTTGTTCACCACCTGATAACATAGTCATCCGCTTTTCAGCCAAATCAATAAGACCTGTTAAGCACAAAATTCGTTCTACTTCTTCAGCATGTGCTTGTCTTGATTGATCGGCATGGATTGGAATTTGCCCCAAAGCCACATAATCGCGCAGCGAAAGCCTTCTATCGGGCAATTCTTGCTGACTGACTAAAGCAACTGCGCGAGCGCGCTCTGAGGCGGAAAACTGTTTCAAATTACGCCCGCCAATAAGCACATTACCACTACTGGGCGTTTCAGACGCACTTAATAGCCTAAGAAGCGTAGTTTTTCCTGCACCGTTCGGCCCGGCGATAGCAAGAATTGATCCCTCTTCTACACTGAATGATACATCCTGCAACAAAACGGTACCGTTTGCTGCATCATATCTCAGCCTTTCGGCAACCAAGAATGGCAAATTAATCATCTACATTCTCCGCATCTCAAGCACAAAGATTGCTGATCCTTCCAACTATCAACTTCATCCTGAGATGTATCAAGTAAATCAAGCTTTTTCAAAATGGAATTTCTTTCGTCAAAACGTTGGTCAAGTATAGTCGACCAATCCGTAACCTTTAATAGTGGCCTTTCGGAACCGTATTTATAAGTAATTTTTTTCTTATTAAAAGTAGTAATTCCCGTTGAAATATTCTGCGGATTATAACCCTTGCTAAAATAAAATTCGTAACTGTTTTGATTCTAAAGGGAGAATCGATAAGGCCAGCAAGAACAGCACCGGCAAGGCGCACTGCGAGGGAATCAGCCTGGCTCAGCTCTGCGACATGTTTCCGACTGAGGAATCCGCCCAAAAATAGTTCGAGAAAATCGTCTGGCCCAACGGCCGCGTCTGCCCTCGGTGCGGATGCGCCGACACTC
>JAPORV010000396.1 GCA_026710055.1 Aestuariivita sp. | reverse complement strand
CATTCTGCTTTTCAAAAAAATGCCCGAAAGCGGGAAAAATTCGCTTAAATGTAGAGTTTTGCAAGTACCTCGCTAATGAACAAAATATACAACAATCATTTCAACCATGATCGATCAATTGCAAAACAACAATAAAATGTTGGAAGTCTTTCTCAATAGCTTCCTTTAAACCACCAAAAACACAAAGAATAACTGAAATATAACAGAGAAAACATGTGAATTAATGACGATACAATGTTGTTTAGTTGATAGCAAATAAAGCTGAAAGAGAAACAACCTACAAACAAATACTTTCTTTTTGGAAAAAAGTTTTTAGTGTTAGGTTTAACCTATTTCAACACAACTAAAATCTGCCAAAGATTAGCTTTTAAAAATGTTGCAATAACAAGTTGTCGATAAACTTAGAACCGCGTTATTACCACGGTAGAGGAACTGTGTTGGTATATTTCCCATATAACCTGAAAGCGGATAGTCTAACGCGGTGGCTGACGCAATGTTGTTTGATAATTATACCTATAAAATACGTGCGCTCCAATTTCTGCTGTTTGTGTATAAACCTTTGACCAATTTGGCTCAATACCCAAGACGTGATAATGT
This sequence comes from Aestuariivita sp., assembly GCA_026710055.1. Lineage (GTDB taxonomy): Bacteria > Pseudomonadota > Alphaproteobacteria > Rhodobacterales > Rhodobacteraceae > JAPORY01. The sequence goes on along the minus strand of JAPORV010000396.1, from coordinate 3,091 downwards.
GTCGCGCCTTGCGTTAAATTGTGCGTAGGAGTGTCAAGCATAGCGCGAGCCACTTTTCCAACACGCTCAAAAGCTTTATCGTCCCAAAAAACTTCCTTAAATCCATCACAGTTATAAGTAAACTGGCACTGATATAACTTTCCGGTTCCTTGATCAATTACGTCGCAAATTGAGTCTGGAAATCGTACACTCTCAACTCTGTTTAAAATGACCTCAGCGACAGCAAACTGCCCTCTCACTGGTTCACCGCGTGCCTCAAAATAAAGCGCTTCTGTTAGGCATGCCCACTGATTATCCCCGCTTGCTACAGGTTGCGCATCAATCCAAGAAATAGAATAGGAAAAATCAACACTCAATCGTGAAACACCGACATTAGATGCATCGGGAGTTTCAGAAGAAATTTTTGAATTGGTTATCGAATTAGAGTTACTGATTTTAATCAACGAAGTCTTTGTAATAAGATTTGCATTTGCCACGCCAAACCACAGCAATACCACAATCAACAACAAGCTCGACAGTCTGAACATGATTCTTCCTAACGGATCATTCCACCACTCAAAAAATCCACGCAACTTCAGATATGAATTAAATGTCGATATTCCAGTTTCAGCAAAATATGACGGTTAAATTGTTGAATTTATGCCACAGTCAAAAAGTCGACCAACGACACTCCCTATTTTAGTGTCCGTCTATAAAAAACTGAAAATCATCATTAAAACGCTGAAAAAATAACTCTTTTGTACTTTTCTTCTGCGCACGAAATCAACGTCAGTGTGATCTTCGTTGATCCGCCAGTTGATTTCCAGCCCGTGAACCTCGAAATAGTACAGCCGAAAGGAAACCCTTGGTTGATGCCGACAATTACGGGATTCTTTTCGGTTAGTCACTCGACCAGCTAATTGGCAACGCCGTTACGGATCAAATATTTGCGTAAGCTGAGCGATGAAGGCACCTCGACAAGCTGACCGCCGCCCTCGGCCATATAGGCGCGAAGACCCTTGAGGCTGGCGATCGGCTTCTGGGTCCTGAAATGATCGATACCGATGGCGCGGGCAAGGATGGGCATTCTAAGGCACCGCCTTGAATCGCTCGAACCGCATGGCAAGCCGGTCACGATCCGGCCGGTCCTTGACTCGTTGCGGCAGATGCAGGGATTCGCCATTCAACTGCTTGAGAGCTTCGAGCATGGGGCCGTCGTTTTGGTTGAGCAACCGGTCTGAAACATGGAGCCGATAATCGGGAGTGATGCCGATCAAATGGGCGTCGAAGGCGGCATGATGAATCTTAGAGAGCGGTAGGCCATTCGGGATGATAGGCTGTCCCAACCTTTCGTTGTTGTCAGAGATGATATGCGCCGCGTCAAGCAACCGCTGTTCAGGCAGGCCAGACAAGGCACATCGGCCATCGTAAGCCGTAATTACGGCTTCGCGGAATGATGCCTGATGAAGACGCTGCTTTATTGTGCGCAACGCATATCGCCGTTCGAGGGCGTTCTCCGGTGGTACCAGCGCATCCTGCTCAGGCACGCCGAAGGAGACACGCGCCTTCAGCTCTTTAGCGTCCCATCCCGATATGAATGCCGGAAGCAAGGCCTGGTAGCTACCCGGTGCGATCCCGAGGAAATATATTACCGGTATCCCGTTCTCAAACGCCTCGCGCAACCATCGATTGTCAGCCACGTTTGGATCCCTACCCATGAAGGCGTAGTCGACCATCTCGTCCCCCTCGAAGATCTGGCGATGCACGTTCTGCTGATCATCGTACCAGACCCGCGCGCCAGGTCGCGGAAAGACAGTCCTGATGGAGAGCAGATACCGCATCTGCCGGGGTTTGAAGATGCCCCGCTGGGGATTAACGAGCGGGATGCGCTTGCCCTCGAAAACGAAACCCGGCTTCAGTTTTTCAGCGGTCAGATGGTCATAAACTTTGCACAGGCTTCGGACATGCTCGAAAGCCGCCATCCGCATCAGAGTGTCCCCGTCAGTAGCAATCATTGCGACGCCTCTACCCCCTGAAACACTTTTCGTTGTGCCAGGTCGGTGCATCAGGATCGGGGCGCATCAAGGCGTTCTCGGGCGCGCAGATTCGCTGACCGTGAAGCGAGTAGTAGTGCTGGCCATTTTTGAACTCCTCCTTGATGCGGCGGCTGACCTCAAAATTAAAATGGGGCATCACCAACAAATAGCCGATATCAAACAGGCTGTAAATGTCGCGCCTAAGCAGCATCCCGTTCCTTGCCGCATGAGTGCCGCTGTCGCCACAGGGTCGGATGTGCGCCACCTCTAGCGCCTGATAGCGTCTGTTCCTCGGTTACTGTGCAGCACCGCCCGTGGCTGTCAGTCACCAGCACGAAGAAGGCACCCTGCTCGAGGCGCAGACAGATCAGATGCGGGTAACTGAATTGCGCCTAATCTTCCTCTATATCGGGGACAGTACGCCGGCTCAACCGATCGTTGACCGCCTCTCACAGCGCTAGGCCCTCGACGTCACCCGTATTGTAAGTCTTGAATGAAACAATGTTCGAGGACCAATGCTCTGGCACGGTAATCTAATCCGCCTCGTCGAAGAAGAATTACTGGACTAAGATACGGCAACCGATAACGAAGTCGCTGCGCGGTGCGTGGAGCTTAAAGAGGAACAACTCGTCTGGCTGGAGCGCCCGAAAGTTCGGCGCCGACGGTACCCAGAAATTGACTTCGTCAAGGTTCGGCTGGCGACGCAGCATCTCGATCCGGTCTCCGTTCGTGACGGCAATAACGAGGTTGATACACATGGTCAGTCACCGCCCTCTGACGCGACCTACCCATTGGCCATTTTTTTACTACACAAGCAGCTTTTTCTGTGCACTCAAGTCACCCTGACGAATCGACCGCTCCAGCGTCTGAGCCCCCATGCTCAACCGAAAATACCCGTTCCACACCACTTGATGACCAGGTGGGGCTTCATTCTTGCGGTTAAGATACCCTCCCAGTCGTGCAATCAACAACACGGCCTCACCCAAAGAGACATCAGCAATCTCAGGCAGAGTATCCGGCGTCTTCTGGCAGGGAAGCTGGAACCCCATGTCACCGGCATAATCCAATAACACCGC
>JAPORV010000241.1 GCA_026710055.1 Aestuariivita sp. | reverse complement strand
CGCAGCCTCTTCCGACAGGATCGGATTGACAATGGGCGGGATGACGCCCATGCCTGATCAGGGACATTGATGAAACCTGAGTTAACGTCACACCTTTCAGGTGGTCCCTGACGCCCACCCCGTGCTCACACTCGCCTTTCCATCCTTCAGTGTCATTTTTTCATCGGGTTTTTCAATCCGAGAGTTGTCATGCCTGCTGGGTAGGTGGATATTTTGTGGACGCAAAAAACACCCGCTGGGCATCATGAAAAAAAGTTAGCGGGAATGACTGACCGTCTCTATGTTGTGTTTTCTTTTTTTCATATATGAAGAAATGCTGCATGTCCATTCTGCTTTTTAAAAAAAAACCCGAAAACGGGCAAAATTCGTATAAATGTAGAGTTTTGCACGTACCTCATCCAACAGTCTAGATCGAAAATGCTCGGCTGCAGATTCTGGATATGTGCGACAATGAAGCTAGCGAAATAACCAAGTAAACGTCCGGACGCATGACCTAGATGGGTTCTACTCACCGGTAAATCCACAAGCACGCATAACGTTCAATCGGCCCGACCTGCTGGAGATCGCTTATCCCAGTACTCCTAACGGCTGGATTGATCCGCCCAATGGACAGCTAAAAATAACCCTGCAAAAAGAAGATAACATCATACTCTTGAGAATGAAGGAAGACACGAGACGCTACGCAAGCGATTCTCACGGCTTTCTCCAACAGACGTTTCAAGTCAACCTCCAGCGTTCGGGCAGCGACTGCAAAGGCGCGCTGGGCGGACCGACGATTGTGTCGCCGCGGCAGTTTCTTGTCCCAACGAATGAACCTCGTCCATACGACTGCACTAACAACCCCCATGGGCCAAATCGAGTGCTGAGCCACTATACACAGACAGATTGCCGGGTGCGTGTACGTCAAAACGACAATACGTATACATGGACGAATTGCTCCCTATATAGCGGCAGATCACTACCCCTTTACTCTTAAATTCCCTGCAAAACGGTTTGTACACGCACTCCGTATTACGTTTGCACTCTAAATCGTGAATCGAGCATATCAATGCGTGATAACGCAGAGCACTATCAGGTCACAGCCAGTCGGGTCGTCTTCAATGTCCGGTTCGATCGTGATGGATGCATGTGACCGCTGACACACACGGGGCGATCAAGAAATCGCCCCTTCCACGAAAGAACAACGGGTAGGCTGATGATCACTATGAAGAAGCGTTTTCTGAACTTAAGGATTCCGATGAGGAAGTAACTGCCGAAATTCTGCTAAAGACGTTTTCGATTTATGAAGAAGAATCCAAAATGGAGAAGCGGATTCCGTCGTTAATTCAGAATGATTCGCCGTTATATCAAGGTATATAATCCTCAAACGATTGAAGGCCTCAACTGTCGAATATCCTAATCATCAGCTTAAATTATGCTTTTTTAACAGCCTGCAGGACATCATCAATTAAATCTTCACTATCTTCTAAGCCAATCGATATACGAACCAACCCAGGCGTTATTCCTAATTCGTCTTTTCGGTCCTTCGATAAACGCTGATGCGTTGTGGTGGCGGGGTGCGTGGCAATCGTCTTCGCATCTCCAAGATTGTTTGAAATTTTTGCGACTTTTAAGGAATTTAAAAATCGAAATGCAGCACCTTGTCCATCAGAAAAGTCAATTGACAAAACTGTACCGCCACTACCAATCTGTTTCATAACAAGGTCAAATTGATCATGAGAAATATGACCGGGATATATTACTCTTTTTAGTTTCTGTTGTCCATACAATACTTCTGCCATTTTTTGGGCGGAATTTGCCTGTGCATGAACTCTTAAGTCAAGTGTTTCCAGGCTTTTTAGCATAATCCAAGCTGTAAATGGAGACATTGAACCACCTGTATGTTTCATATATGGCTCAATTATTGTTCGAATAAATTCTTGATTTGAAAGAATGATCCCCCCCAATGCACGACCCTGTCCATCAATATGTTTTGTTGACGAATAAATGACAATATCGACGCCTAATGCTAACGCTTTAGAAAAAACTGGCGTCGAAAACACATTGTCTACAATCACTTTAGCATCTACTTGGTGCGCAATTTTTGCCACCTCTTCCAAGTCAATAACTTCAAGCGTCGGATTAGAAATCGTTTCAAGAAACACCGCCTTTGTGTTTGGTTGAATGGCTTGTTTCCATTGATCGAGTGATGTGCCATCAACGAATGTCACACTAATTCCAAAACGCGGTAAAATCTCTTCTAATACAAATAAACAAGAACTAAAAAGCGCCCGCGCAGATAAGACATGATCACCTTGCCGTAACATCGCTAATAATGATGCAGAAACTGCCGCCATGCCAGAAGCCGTTGCGAATGCGTCCTCTGCCCCTTCTATTCCGGCAATACGATCCTCAAACATCGCAATTGTCGGGTTCCCATAACGCGCATAAATAAACTCATCGCTATTAGCTTTTATAAACCGTGCCTCAGCTGACTCTGCAGTATCATATACAAAACCTTGCGTAAGAAAAATTGCCTCACTCAACTCCCCATATTGGCTTCTGCGACTGCCACCATGTACAGCTCTCGTACGTGGCTTCCAGTTTTGATCCATAGTATTCCTACATTATTGAGAGAAAAACTTCGATTAAAGAATTTCAAGTCATTTATACCCTATAATATATCAAAAGGTACTTTGACCAAGCATATGATGCAATAAATAATTTTATCCTATTTTTCAAAAACGCACTTAATCTAGCACGTCAATTGATACCCAATAAACCATAAAGATGTCAAAAGCTGTGTTTTAAAAAATTAGACATTATTTGGTAAAAGCCTTAAGAATGAAATTATGTAACTATTCAGCACCCTAACTAGTGTCTGTTAAAAAACCCTAAATTCGCTGGTAAAATGTTGAAAATATGTACTTTTCCGATGCGTTTGTTCTGACGAAGATTTCCGATATTTGGTACAATTTCTTGATATTTTACAAGATTTCTATTGAATCAGCCAATCTTCTCCAAATGAAAGAAAAGGCATCCACATATTTCGGTTAAGTCAACACGTTGAAAAATATACTTTTATGCATGGTAAACTCTTGAAATTTGAGAAAAATAGGGGTTTTTTAACAGACACTAGTGTATCAACATCATTGAATTGAGGGAAATATCACGTTCATTATAGCTTAAAATCGACTGCCGTTACAAATTATAAATCATCAATTCAATAATTTCCGGATACTAGTTAGAGTTAATAAGTCACTTGACTTCACCCAGACTTTCAGGGATTACGCCGAAGTCCAACATTGAATCGTGAAAAGAACAGGCAATGGACATGAACACACTTACCCCCCCCCCCCAATGGCATTAACTTAAATTATAGTTTTATTCCATGTGGGAATGAGGCGGGTAATATTTCTTTAACTCTTTGATTATCGTCAATTTTTTCAGTTTTATTCTCTTTCTTGTATTCGGCGCTTCACTCGGCTTAAATGATCCTGTACGCATCTCCTTATTGACGTTCTGGAGATACCGTGATGTCCTTTGACCCCAAGACCTTCAAGGCGCTGACGTTTTTTGGCAAGCGGTTCACCGCCCGGCGGATCGACCAGATCCAGCAGATCCTTGATACCCATGCCGGCATCAGCCGCACCCGACTGGCGACGCGGGTCGCCGAGGCGCTTAAGTGGCGTAATCCCGATGGCCGTCCGAAGTTCCGCGCGTGCCTCGG
>JAPORV010000375.1 GCA_026710055.1 Aestuariivita sp. | reverse complement strand
GCGGTTCACAACTGACGGTGCCCGCATCAAACTCAAATCCCTCTACCCATCAATATAATAAAGTTGGTATACTAGTACGGCCTCAACATTCTGGCGATTATTAATTTCATTCAAGAGGAATCATTTTTAAACTCAGTTTTCATATACTATTCTGATTAACCCACCCGTGAAAACGGATACGCATTCTTTATATAGATATGCAAGAAACTCCCTTTCGATGGCTCTTTCATAAGCTTATCGTACATTTTCTTTGGTACGTTGAAATAACGATAAATTGACTTATTGAGAAATTCGATTTCTAGGGTTTGAGACTGTTCGTCATATCCAATTGGTACAACATTTGATGATGCAACAGAATATCTTTCTATCATTAAATCTTTTATTCTCGTATTTCTCAAATATAGAGTTTGGAACAGGTTTTGAGCATGATCTGGCTTACAGGCGCGAAATAACTAAATTTCTTTCTTCAATTAAATGGCCAGATCAAACTAATTTTGAATTAATATCTGATTTTGTTAAAGGCAATCATTAGGGCTTTGTAAAGCAACCAGAAGATTGGCAAAACACTATTTCCAACAGGCTTTTATCTATTGAGACAAAGATTTGGTTTCATGATTTATCAAAGTGTACTCTAACGGCTCCAGAGAAAGGAGACGCTTCAGAAGCGGTTATTAAGAACTTTAGCGTGTGTTTCGGCTGGCAGCCTGATATATTGAGGTTGGATTTAAAGAGAAATTTCTTAAGTTTTCCAGTTTGGAATTGGTTATTTGATCAGTTGAATAATGTTGGAGAATTATCGCTTGGGAAAATAACAAAGTTGATTCATAACTAGATGCTTGATGATAACTCTCCATACCGAAGTAAAATTAGGAAAGGTGTCAATTATTTATTTTCCTAGTTTAAATTAGGTGATGAGGATTTTAAACTTTTTCGATTATGACACAGTCAAGCTGTTTGTAAAGTCTAAAAATGAGTAAATTAATTTTCTTGAATATTTGCGATTTGATGGGAAAATTAGATTCCATTAATTGGAAATTAGTTTTTATCTTCGCTTATTATGTTGTTAATTTACAGGCTTATTAAGATTGTTTTGAACAATGGTTCAAAAGATTACCTAGAATCTATGTTTTTTAAGGTGAGTTGGAGTTGCTAAATGGTAAAATCCAGAGCTTGGCAACGAATGCTATCGGGTCGAAGACTTGATCTGCTCGACCCAACGCCGGTAGATATTGAAATTGACGATATTGCGCATGGGCTTGCGTTTCTGGCGCGTTGGAACGGGCAGACAAGAGGCGATTTTGCTTATTCCGTTGCAGAACATTCGTTATTGGTAGAGAATATTTTTTCGTTCCTAAATCCAGCCTCAAAGCCTAAGTGGCAGTTATCCGCTTTACTGCACGACGCACCCGAATATGTGATTGGGGACATGATTTCGCCAGTAAAAGCGTCGGTTGGAACGGGATACGGTGAATTAGATAATAAATTAGCCGCTGCGATACATTTACGATTTCGGCTACCGGCAATGATTCCGCAATCAATTAAGGGAAAGATAAAAAAAGCTGATCGGATTAGCGCATGGCTAGAAGCTACTCAAATTGCAGGGTTCTCTGAGGTTGAAGCAAATAAGTATTTTCGCAAACCGGAAATGAGCATCATTGATCGTTTCGAGATTATTTTGAGGCCACCAGTGGAAGTTCGTAATAAATTTATTTCTCGATGTACAGAACTAATTTTGTCACTGACCTAAGGTTATCATCTGTTGAAACTAAGCTGGCTTTCCACTGAAAGTTCCATCGTTTTTCAGGTACGTTCACAATCTCCTTACTAATCTTATGTATGTTCGATAAAACAGGCGGTTGTCTCCGCGACAATCTCGGGACTGAGATTTCGTTTGAAATATTCAACAAAACCATATTCTGGCAATATTAAGTAACTAAAGGTAGAATGATCTACCAGATAAAAGGCGTCATCGTTAGTCTGATGCGCTTTGAAATAGGCTTTGAACGCTTGACTTACCACTTTAACTTGCTCTGGCGTTCCTGTTAAACCAATCATTTTTTTATGAATATTTTGTGCGAAGTCACCGACAATCTCAGGTGTATCACGCTCAGGATCAATTGAAATAAATACCGGGGTAGCACTTATGCCTTTCTGAGCGAGCAGATCAATGGCTTCTGCATTTCTTACAGTGTCCAAAGGACATACATCGGGACAGAACGTATATCCAAAGTAAATTAACGTAGGTTCAAGAACGATATCGTCGTCCGTTACTAACTGGCCATCGGAATTTAACAATTCAAATGGTCCACCAATTTGGGCAGTTCCTCCAGCAACAGCACCAGTTCGGCAACGAGCAAATTGATCATCTGGTTGAGCGAGTATTATAGCTAACCATGTTCCAGCGATAGTGCCAGTTAAAATAATGATGGCGGATGATACAAAAACTTTAATCATTGACGTGTTTTGGGGAGAGAGATGACTTTAAATTAGCAAAAATTTTTATTGATCATTTGACATTAATTTATAGTTATTGAAAATTGAGCTGATTTCAAATTTTTAATCAAAATCGCAGTTGATCTCTCTCATGTTTTAATATGTTTAATCAGGCGTTCAATGGCGTCTCTGTTTAGGACGATTAAAAGAATCATAAATGGATTATGATTAAGCGCTAGTATAGTTTTCAGGTAACTTGAAATGTGGTAATTTGCTATTCGAAAATCGTGTTCTGTAGAACTATGCCGATATCGGCATAGTTCTACAGATTAAAAAATTAGTTTTATCATTGATTTTTTGTATGGCAGGTTAAAAAATTAAAGTATGTGCTAATTTACCTTAGCAAAATTACAACTTATTAATGAAGATTATACTGTGTGTTTTATTTGAACAACATAAAAAAACATTATCGTTGGAGCCACTTGCAAAAATCAGTGGCGGATTTTTGGTTGTGATGACTGAAGAATGAGTTAATTAAGCTTTAAGAAACCGCTTGATGAATGCAAGCTCTCAGGAACCATTGTTTGACAAAATCGGCTGAAATCATCAACATATTGGGTATATTGTGAACATTCGCGTAAGTGGAACATATGAACTCAATAATGAGTTCACAGTCATGACAGTTTTAGGGGCACTCTGAGCGGTGTAAATTAACAAAATCAGCTTCGTTGATTTACCGTCTCTTACATAGCTTCGTTTTTTCTTATCAATACTTTCTTCTTTATGGTACATTATATTTAGACTGTAAGCAGAACTGGTGCCTCTTGCGTATGAGGGTACCGCGGATTTGCAGACGTCAAGAGTTGCATTTTCAAAGAATAGAGGGCAGCTATTGTGGCGAATTTTTTATGGCTTTGAGGTATAGGTACGTCTGTGTAATATATACATTGTATGTCTTTTTTGGGCTCGTTTGAATGATTTTGTCGAGCTTAAGTGCCTGAGGTGACTGACGCACATAGCAGGATATAGCATTGGGAGGACCAAATCGTGCAAGATATCACCGTAGGTTTCGGGTCAGGTTCTGACGGCGTCAAGAAACAGCGGGCCGTCAAGGCGACTGACAGCGAGTGGGATATCATCCGGGCGTGCAAAGCGGTACAGATGTCGACAATCGGGTATGCTGTTCAACGTGCGGCCTCCCCGGAGATTGTGCCTAACCCCCGTTATTTCTGTATATGATATGACCGGAAAGGTGACTTCTGGGAATTACTGACAAAAGCGGCGTCTCTTGAGAGT
>JAPORV010000486.1 GCA_026710055.1 Aestuariivita sp. | reverse complement strand
GAAAAAATGAGAGTATTCATTCCAAAAAAAACTATGCAATTAAATAGCAAAAAAGCAATTAACGGTACTACTGCCGTATTGTGTTTATTATTGCTATCCACGCTAACATCTGTCAGTGCATATCAGGCAGGTGAAACCTTCCGGGATTGTCCAACCTGCCCTGTAATGGTAGTCGTACCCGAAGGAGAATTTTTGATGGGGTCTCCCAATGATGAAAAAGGGAGATGGGATGATGAGGGGCCGCAGCGTCAGGTTACTATCTCTAAACCTTTTGCGGTTGGGAAATATGAAGTAACCGTAGGGCAATTTAAGGCATTTATTGATGCGACCAAGTACTTTGTACTTGGCACATGCGAAATATATGAGTCTGGAGATTGGGATCTTAAGGCTGATCTTAATTGGAAGAACCCAGGCTTTGAGCAAACCGAAAAACATCCGGTAGTTTGTGTCGCATGGGACGATGCTAAAGCGTATGTCAACTGGTTATCAAGGGAAACTGGGAAAACGTACCGATTGTTGAGCGAAGCAGAATGGGAGTATGTAGCGCGTGCTGGCACAACCACAGCGTATCATTTTGGCACAACGATTTCTGCAGAACAGGCGAACTACGATAAAGTGAATAACGGTACTGTTGAAGTGGGGCAATATGATCCCAATAAGTTTCAGCTTTACGATATTCACGGGAATGTATGGGAATGGGTAGAGGATTGTTGGCATGATGATTATAGAGGAGCACCGTTGGATAGTATTGCATGGAGTGATGGGTGTGACTCTATAGAGGATTCCGCTGGTGTAAATATCACTTTATCACGTGGAGGAGCATGGACTGATGATGATGCAGATTTGCGCTCTGCCTTTCGTCGTAATAATAATAACGCATGGTCGCGTGACAATGAAACAGGATTCCGTGTTGCTCGGGACCTTACGCCGTAAGGGAGGACTAATGACGCTACCTACCCAAACCAAGCTATGAAAAAGACGAGATTTCCAGTTAAATTAGTAAACAATAGGAAGTTTCAAAGTGAAGAAATGATATTATAGAGGAACAAATTATTGAGGCGATCAAATCACACGAGGCCGGTTGCACGATAGAGAACATCTGCTGAGAACTTGGTATAACCTATGGCACCTTTTACAATTGGCGTAGCAAATATGCCGGGTTAAAAGTCAATGAAGCGAAGCGATTAAAACACCTTGAATTAGAGAATAATCAACTCAAGAAACTACTAGGTGAGAAATTAAAAGAAAAAAGCCCTGAAGGATTTTTTGTTAAAAAAGTGGTGACCTCGGCAAGTGAAAGAAGTGTTGCCTAAGAACCTGTTGCTCTCCCCAAATTTATTAACAATGTTAACGAAAGTTTTTCAATACACTGGGATTATGATGATAGGAAGTCAACGCGTAGATTATAATGAAGTCTGCCTGCACAGCGTATTGGGCTATCAATCCCCCAGTATATTTGTGGAGGCAATAGCATAAAAACTAACTTTACAGATCATACTAAAAATAGAGTAATGTCAAAAGGACTAAATATTTCAATTTGCACGCTCTTATTAATACTGAGTTTTATCTCTTCGGAGATTTCCGCAAATGAATTCCGAGTTGGTACTTGGAATATTGCTTGGCTGGGGGACGGGGTTAATGACACACTACCCAGAACTGCCGACGATCTTAAAAGACTACAGAAATATGTTGACAAACTAAGCGCAGATGTTGTTGCTCTGCAAGAAATGGAGAACGAAATAGCATTTCATTCTATTTTTGATAAAAGCGAGTGGGAGGTATTTTTATCAAGTAGAAACTCAAAGCAACGCACTGGGCTTGCCGTTCGCAAAGGCTTTTTGGATACAGTCAACATACAGCAACAAGCCGATTATGAAGCACTGCATACATCGTACGCTTTACGTTATGGTACAGATATCAAAATCACTTATCCGGATAATACTACGATTAGATTGTTATCAATACATCTTAAATCCGGTTGTTTTGATGAGACTGATTTATCTGAAGACTCTAAGCAAGGTTGGGATACGACTGCATGCCAGAAACTTGGTCGCCAGATTCAACCACTTAAAAATTGGATTGTTGCCCGTATTGCTGAGGGTGTTCCATTCATAGTTGTCGGGGATTGGAATCGTCGTATGAATATGAACGGGGATGTCTTTTGGACCGAACTTACTAATGGTTTAGACGGGAAATTACATAGAGCAGGAGGCGTTGATAGAAAGGCATTATGTAACAGCAGGTTCCCTAATCCGATAGATCATATTGTCATTGGTGGGGGATTAAAAGAGATTACAGACAGCTTTAGAGAGATAACATATAGTGAGGTCTTGGAGCAAAAAAAGCAAATTTCCGACCATTGCCCGATTTCCGTTGAAATTAAAGTGTCGTGACATCACCCCATTTTTAGTCTTACATGAAAACTAACTTTTCAGGGGTCAAAAACGGGGTGATGTCAGAGAAAGACGCAACCGAAAGGAAAAACTATTCTAGCAAGCAGGACTGAATATAGAGTATAGTTTCTGAATGTACGCAAAAGAGATCTCTTGATTATAATGTGTTGCAGTAGGAACAAAGGAAATATGTATTCTCAGAAAAGCTACACCGATCAACGGATGTTAATTAGTATTGGCATATTGCTCTTTTTATTATCTGCATCAGTATCTGCTGACACATATGAAGCGGGTGAAACCTTTCAGGATTGTCCAAAATGTCCTGAGATGGTAGTCGTGCCCGAAGGACAATTTTTGATGGGGTCTCCTGAAGATGACGAAGAAGGATGGGATGATGAACGGCCACAACATCAGGTTACTATCTCTAAACCCTTTGCAGTGGGTAAATATGAAGTGACCGTAGGACAATTTAGGGCATTTACTGAGGCGGACAAGTATAAAGTACGTGGCATGTGCCTAATATATGATGCTAATCTCGGATATGCGGATCTTAGGGCTGATTTTAATTGGGAGAATCCAGGTTTTAAACAAGACAACAATCATCCAGTAGTTTGTGTTGCATGGGATGATGCTAAAGAATATGTCAAGTGGCTATCGAAGGAAACTGGGAAAAAGTATCGGCTATTGAGCGAAGCAGAATGGGAGTATGTGGCGCGTGCCCAAACAACTGCTTCAGCAACTATTTCTCGCTATTGGAATAATTTAACCTCACAGCATTGTGATTATGCCAACGCTTTTGACAAAGCAATTGAAGATGAATATGAATTATCTGAGTTTTTTATATCAGACTGTAACGATAAATCTGTTCATACATCGCAAGTTGGTAAATACAAACCAAACGAATTTGGTGTGTACGATATTTTGGGCAATGTGGCGGAATGGGTGGAGGATTGCTGGCATGAAGGTTACAGAGGATCACCAGCAAATGGTAGTGCTTGGAGAGATGGGTGTGATTCTAAAGAAGATATTGCAGGTGTAAATACTCGCGTGTTACGTGGCGGTGATTGGGGAAGTGTGCCGGGAGGACTACGTTCAGCATTCCGTGATGGGACCAAGGCACAGAAAAGAGCAAGTAATTATGGATTTCGTGTTGCTTGGACGCTTACCCTATGACTTCCTAGGTCTTTGACTAAGAAATTTCAGATAACAAGGTTTTGAATCGTTTACTAATGCCAACCCAAGTAGAAATGTGAAGATACTCGGGGCTGTTGAAAAAGTATTCCATGTACCGTAGAGGGTAATTGTCTAGTGCAGAACCACCACAACCACCCCGTCAGATAGA
>JAPORV010000068.1 GCA_026710055.1 Aestuariivita sp. | reverse complement strand
CGCCCAAACAGCATAGGCGATGATCTCTCGTGGCAACCGAAATCCCTTAAGGCGGAGCATGGTGGTAGGTATTTGCATCCCCAAACGATACTCATGTCAGATCAGAAAAATAACTTGGCAATGCCCTTACGGGAGAAGGAGCCTTGCCATGATCGAAGCCATTACCCTCGACAGCCTGCACAACCTGTCCGACGAAGCCCTTTGGGCGCTGTTCGATGAAACCCAAGACCTGCTCGAAGAGCTGCCCTGCGGCTCCTGGGAGCATGGCATCGTCCTCGCCAATCTGCGCCTCATCCTTTCGATGATCGACCGCCGCCGCATGGCGGCAACAGTCGGATTTCTGCGGTAGGCAGCCTATTCGGCCGCCATCGCTTGGGACACTTCGCCCTCTTCGGCCTGAAGGCTGGCGAGGAAATCGCTGGCCTTGGCTGCCGCGCTCGCAGCGGCGAAGATGGCCTTCTTGTCGCCCTTCATGATGCGCAGCCAGTGGTCGATATAGGCAGCATGATCGGGGCGCGGCTCTGCCGTGATCCCGAGATCGGCGCAGAGGAAGACCGCACCAATCTCGGCGACAAGCTCTTCCATGGCGTAGGCGTCATCGCCAAAGCGCTCGCCGAACTCGCGCGCCATGCGGGATTCCGCGCCCGTCCAGTGGGTCAGTTCATGCAGGAGGACGGAATACCAGCTTTCGGTGGCGGTGCTCGTGTCCGTGTTCTTGAAGCGGAAGCGGTCGGGCATGGTGATGCTGTCGTGGGTGCGGTGATAGAAGGCACTGTCGCCGCCCTCGGTGACGGTCGCGCCCGTGCCCTGGATGAAGGCGTCAGCCGCCGCGATGGGGTCGATGGGGTCGGCTGTCATGTCGATCTCTTCGCGCTCGTGGCCGTCCACCTGCTCGACGTTGAAGACGCGGGATGCTTTGACAATGAAGCGGCGGTCGAAATTGGTCAGGCCGTCTTCCCGCTCTTCGTCATCGCGCTCGAACTCCTTGTAGAAGATGATGAGCGAGGACTTCTCGCCTTTGCGCACCTGAGCGCCACGGTCCTGCCATTGGCGGTAGGTGCCCCAGAGCCCCTCGGCATAGCCGCCGGTCGCGGCCGCAGCCCAGAGAGCGATGGTGTTGACGCCGCGATAGGCATTGCCCGTCGAGATGTTCTTTGGGCGCGTGATGGCTGCGCCGTTCGCGTGCCAGGGCATGGCAACCTGTCCCGCCCCTGCCTCGCTGGCGGTGATGATCTGGTTGGTAACGGCTTCATAGACATCAAAGCGCTGTTTGGTCTTGGTGGTCATGTCGTCTCTCCTCGTCTTGGGCTTGAGATCGCGCCCCATGCGCGGCCTCGGTCACTGTCAGACCATTTCTTTCAATGCAATCTTTGCGAATTTGAATGCCTGGATGTTTCATGGTTTACCATTTGTTGCTTTTGAAAAGCATACGTTGACCATCGACACTGGTCAATAGAAGCTCTCTGTACTAGGGCTGCTAAGGCTTTGAGAGAAAACGCATCTCCCCCATGAAAGCGAATCCCTTTTTGCGCGAAGCACAGGTTTTAGAATTTCATTCTTCGGAGCCATCGTCGCGGCGACTGTTGAGCGATCTGGCTTGACTTGATCAAGGTCGGAGAGCGAAGCGTGCCTTGGTCCAGACAGGTCATGTTCGCTAAAGAAGCCTTTTAAGACGCTGCGGTTCGCAATGGGATCATTCTTTGGTGATTCTGAGTGCAGATTCCTAGATTCCTAGATAACTAGGATTTAGGTGCGCTATTTCAGGTTTGGACTGAAGATATCCACAGCCCCTTGTGTGTTAAATATGTGTTAGAATCTGTGTTACGCATGATTTTGGTACACTTGGAATGTTGTAATACAAAGAAAAAATGAAAGTGCCGGTGTGTGATAACACGAAAGAGGCTAGGCAGGTGGGTGAAAACACGTTAGTCTGCATTTGGTGTGTTATAACACGAAAGGTGGTAGCATGGTGGGTGAAAACACAAAAGACCGCTCCCCCCTTCTACCAATTTTTCTAATGAAAGAAACAAGGCGATTTCCAATAGCATTCTACATACGCGTTCTGCCGAGGGATAACAGAAGGCGATTTCCTCGTTGAGCTCAGTTAGGCAACTATCCAAAATAAATGGTGAATTTATTTCCTGCTTTATACATCATTCTGCAATTAAATTCCTTTTTCGTTTCGCACATAACTTTGAACAGTATTTCACGTCATACCAAACATTCTTCCATTTCTTTCGCCAAGCAAAAGGTCGGCCACAAACTTGACAATTCTTAGTCGGTAAATCACGTTTCTTTTTCATGCTAAATGCTCCAAAAAATTTCGACTATCAGTTTTTAAGGCATTTTGTTTTTCATCACTCATACGATCAAGTGTCTTATATAACATGCCAATTCGATGATTCCCTTTCAACTTCTCTCTATTGCGATCAAGAAAGTCCCAATACAAATAATTGAACGGACAAGCCTCAGGTCCATTCTTTTGAGTAACTTTATAAAAACACTTCTTGCAATAATCAGACATTTTATTGATATAAGATCCACCTGCTGCATAAGGTTTACTCGCTAAAAATCCGCCGTCAGCAAACAAAATCATGCCAGTGACATTCGGAAGCTCTACCCATTCATAAGCGTCTGCATAAACAATCAAAAACCATTCATTAACTTGCTTTGGATCAATCCCTGCCAACAACGCGAAATTACCGAGCACCATTAACCGCTGAATATGATGCGCATAAGCGTTTCTTTCAGTTACCAAAACACACTGGCGTAAACAATTCATTCTTGTATCGGCTGTCCAATAGAACTCCGGTAAATTTCGTGTAGCGTTAAAGTAGTTCTCTTGGATATAGGTCGGACCTCTGAGCCAATAAACACCGCGTATATACTCACGCCATCCAATAATCTGCCGAATAAAACCCTCAACTGCATTCAATGGTGCCTGACCTTTGTAATACGCCGCTTCTGCTGCTGCTACACATTCGAGCGGTAGTAATAGGCCACAATTTAAATAAAAACTAATGTGAGAGTGAAACATCCATGGCTCACTTTCAATCATCGCATCCTGATAGTCTCCAAATAATGCCAACCTTTGCTCAATAAACATCGTTAACGCCTGTAAAGCGCCCTTTCTATCAATTGCGAAATAAAATGGCTCTAAACTGCCAAAGTGATCAGCAAACTTTTCCGCAACAAGTTGCAGCACATCTTGGGTAATATCATCAATTTGAGTAACAAAAGGCGCGGGTACGCCTACAATATTTTTCGGTGGTTTTCGGTTATCAAAATCATAATTCCACTGACCACCAACTGGCTTACCATTCTGCATTAAAATATCGTATTTCAGTCGCATTTCACGATAAAAATACTCCATCCGAAGCTGTTTGCGATTACGCGCCCACTCAGAGAATTCTACTGGAGAGCACAAAAAACGGTCATCTGTTCTAATATCAACTGGAACACCAAAATCTGATTGCCATTTTTGAATTTCATGCAGAACACGATATTCACTAGGAAAGGTAACAATAATACGTTCGATATTATGAAGATCGAGAATTCTCTTTATTTCACCAGAAAATGAACCCGAATTTTCTGGATCATTAAGTTTGGTATACGCGACACGATAACCTTTTTGGTTAAGCTCATCCGCAAAATGACGCATTGCTGAAAAAATAAAAGCGATCTTTTTCTTATGATGTTTTACATAAGTGGCTTCATTCCAAACTTCACACATCAGAATA
>JAPORV010000042.1 GCA_026710055.1 Aestuariivita sp. | reverse complement strand
TTTTTAAATTGCGTAACTATATGAAAATAAAAGAAAAATATTCTAGCGGGAATTGCTGATATCATTAACAATATATCATCTCTCGAAAGAGATATGGGCTTTAACGACATCAAAACTCAGTATTTCAATTTGAGACAAAAATCATTGTTAATGATATTGACAGTCAAACAACAGTCACTGAACTTATCATCATCATCTAACTTGGAATATGCCTTCAATTTCAACCGCTACCCCTAACGGTAATGCAACAGCAGAAACAGCCGACCGGGCATGACGTCCCGCCTCTCCCAATAGTTCGACAAAAAGGTCAGATGCTCCATTAATAACCTTAGGTTGTTCAAAAAAATCTGCTGTTGAATTAACAAAACCTGTTAATTTAATGACACGAATTAATCGTCTAATATCGCCATTACATGCTGCTTTAACTTGAGCAAGAAGCGAAATCGCGCAATTTTTTGCGGCAAAAGCCCCTTGTTTCACATCTAATGTTTCTCCTAATTTACCGCAAATCAATTCGTTTGAATTCATCGAAATTTGACCAGAAACGTAAACAATATCATTGATTCTTACAAACGGAACATAATTCGCAGCCGGCATTGGCGCTTCTGGTAACTCTATCGACAATTCAGATAATTTTTTTTCAATACTCATATTTTACCCTTTCCGATAAATTTAATTTTATACTTAGTCACGATCAATTCAATCTATGCTTTTCACAAATGACTAACTCAAAATTGCATTAATTTTTGGAAAATGGAGCTGATACCTCTAACTGATATTCTTTGTTGACTTGAAATCTTGCCGCTGCAATCATTTGATTTTTTAGAATCAAATATTTGTGCTAAAATTTAAAGTCATAGAAGATGCAAACAAAATGGCGGAAAAATTAGATCAGCAATGCTCAGATGCGAAGCCAAGGATATGAAAAGAAGTACCTCAATCGCAACGAGAAGATACACCTTATTTCTATTGCATTTAATAAGATGGAACGCAACTATTTAAAGTACGTGTTGAAAATTTAATAACTTCTGAATAAGACAGAATCAACTTTCTCCAAACCAAGTTGAAGCTACAAGATAATTCCGTTAAGCCTTGTTCATTTACCGGATACGGTTTCTTGTAATTGTTGAAAATCAGTTATTATTCTTTCATCGTCTGAAGAAACACTTGTACTACTACCGTAAACCGCGAGAAAAAAGTGGCTAAAATTAAGGCATGTAGCTTATTCATTTCAATTTATGCTCATGAAGATATTTAAAAAAATCAACCGTAGTAATTTTAACTTGAACAAATACAGAATGCAACATATTAGGTAGTCTGTTCAGTGATTCCCGCTAACTCGGGTGAATAGTAACGAGTGTCATTCGAACTCTAAGTCTTTGAGAAAACTAGAAAAAAATGTTCCAAAAATAACATTAAAGTCTCAATTTTGGTGTAGAAATTTTACAAAAAATAATTTTTTTAAATTACGTAAATATATGAAAATAAAAGAAAAATGTTCTAGTGGGAATTGCTGTAGTCTGTTGCACTAATTTCTAAGTTCTGGTAATTATCGAAAATAATTTTGAGAGTGAAAAAAGCAATTTACAATCGTTGTAATTTCTAACAATGTCCTTTTTAGATCAATTAGTATTTCGTCCAATAATGTCGATTTTTCTCATAAAACCTGCACTACTGTTAATAGCCACATTTTGCATAACATCTTGCACAGTTCCTACAGAAAAAACACTCCAAGAAGGCAATGTATTTGACCCTTATGAAAGGGTCAATCGTAATACCCATTCTTTCAATCGTTCTTTTGATGAATGGGTATTTCGTCCAGTTTCGCAAGGATATGATGTGATACTGCCCAATGAAGTTGAAATACTTATTGGCAATTTTGCTACAAACGCATCAATGCCGAGTGTCATGGTCAACAGTTTACTTCAAGCTGATCTAAGCAATACTGGAAAAGCAACATCACGATTTCTTATCAACACGACTTTAGGATTAATCGGTTTCTTTGACATCGCATCAGCAATACAGATTGAGGAGCCAAATACTGATTTTGGAGAGACTCTTTACGTTTGGGGGACTCAGGAAGGTGCTTATATCGAACTTCCATTTTTTGGACCAGCAACAGAGCGATCAGCAGCTGGCAAAATTATTGATCTGGTTATTAATCCTCTCAGATTTATTTTAGAATCTCCCCAAAGCAACTATCCAAGAGTCGCAACGGCTGGTAAGTTACTCACACAACGTGATAGACTTTCAAATAGTATTGACTCTATACTATATGATAGTGCGGACAGTTATAAACAACTACGTTTGACTTATTTGCAAAGTCGAAGATCAAAGCTAAATGACATAGATGAAGAAATTGATGTTGACCCTTATGAACTTGACACCGATGGGTTTTGATTAAATGATTGTGCGATCATTTTTTCTGAGGTTGACATTACTTGTCTTTATTATTGGTTTACCAACAGTAACGCTGTCACTTGATAAATCGGCCGCGAAACTACTTATCAACAATCTATTGAATGACATTAACCAAGTTACCACATCTAAAAAATCGGAGGTAGAGGTTGCTCAGGAATTTGAAGACATCTTTTCCCGTTATAGCGATACAAAATATATTGCCTCTTATGTAATGGGCGTTGACCGTCGACGTGCAACTCAGGAGCAAAAAAAGTCCTTTTCAAGTGCATTCAAAACTTACATTGCAAGAAAGTATGGTAAGCAATTCAAAGGCTTTGTCGTTGATCAACTTGATATACGTGACATTCGTGAAATCAAAAAATGGTATGAGGTTGACATAATCGTAAAAACAAAAGATGGCACCCCAGTTAAAATAACTTTCTATGTTTCAAACAGAACTGGACGTAATCTATTTTTTAATATGTTTGTTGAAGGCATCAATCTATTACTAAACGAACGAACAGAAATCGGAGCGATACTTGATAAAAATCGTGGGAATATTGACGCTTTGATTGCCGAGTTACAAAAGCCCGGTTAAGGTGAGACTGATAAGATTGAAAAACTTGCAGAAGTTTGTCGAAAGACGAGTACAAAATTGCATCAAAATAAATGTAAAATTCAGTATATTTCGGAATTTATTTTGTCTTTTTTTCCTTCATTCGCCGTAATCGAATGATAACGTCAACTGATGTGATTTCTGTACCAGTCGGTGCTTCAGGAATATGTGAAATCTTGAGTTGATCAGTTGGTGCATCGGATAAACTGCCATCATCTTCCCAATAAAAATGTGGATGATCATGAATGTTCGTATCAAAATAGCTTTTGCTACCATCCACTGTTATCTCTTGCATTAAACTTGCACTACAAAAAATGCGTAATGTATTATAGACTGTTGCCAAGGACACCGAACCGCCTTCAACCTTTACTGATCGGAAAAGACTTTCAGCCGTAACATGCCTGTGCTGACCGTCACCAACCAAATATTCAGCAAGTGTCACACGCTGTTTGGTTGGACGCAAACCAGCTTTCTTAAGCCAATCAACAGCAATTCTTTCAGTCATCTCAGTCATGAGCCAATAATATTAACAAGTTAAAACATCGTTCTTATTGCAAATTCTGAAGATCGAAAATAATGTCACACTCGTCTTTAACATATGTCAAGTTATTTCTTCATAACATTAGCAATTCCCGCTAACTTTTTTTCATGATGCCGTGCGGGTGATTTTTGCGTCCATAAAATATCCACCTACCCAGCAGGCATGACAACCCTCGGATTGAAAAACCCGATGAAAAAA
>JAPORV010000016.1 GCA_026710055.1 Aestuariivita sp. | reverse complement strand
CGGTGGCGGGAATGCCGCTTCCTGTTCCATCAGGTTTGTCGCGCCATTGATCCCCCCATTCGCATGACCGATGTGCTGCACGATTGGTCAGCTATCGTGGCGGGACTGGCTGAGCCGAATCGGAAGCGCAGACCGGCAGATTGAACGATACGGATGGATGAACTCTGCAAGCAAAACGCAGCCAAAAACAAGTTAACGCTTATGGGGGGATTCATGCTTGCTAATGATTCTATGGGTTTGTTTGATGATAGCAGTTTTGGTGTAAAAAAAGCATAAAATAAGCTGACTTTTGTCAATCAAACCGAAATTAACTTAGTACAATTTTCTTCTCGACGGTTTCTACCACATTCAAATTGAATTGAGGATTGTCCCCATTATTGCAAATAAGTTTTTGTAAATGAAACGTTTTTTGATTGCTTTTATCAATAGGGATTGCGTCAATTTGAACACTGCCGTACGAGAAAAAAATTCATTTCACTTAAACGTATTTTAATTTACCAGAACATCTATCATTTCGTTTGTTACATTGATGATGGAAGGAAACGTAAATGCTCTGCTAAAGATAGTTAAGTCATTCACAATATCATTGATGAATATTTTAATGGGTTGGTTAATAAAGATTAGTACTAAAAGCACAATTTTTATTGAAAGTTTAACCTAAAGTTTAACCTCATGTTAAATATGGACTTGCTAAACTACTGGCAAGTAAATTGATGAGGCACAATTTAGCAAACATCATTGCTTGTCCATTGGATGAACCTAAAGTAAATTATATCGATAGAAATTTTGTAGTTGCTCAAAGTCTCCGAGAAATAATTGAAATTAACTGACTATGTCTTTTACAGTATTAGAAATCGCGAACGCAATCGGCGCCGAGGCAGTTGGTGACATTACTTTGAAGATTTCTTCGGTTGCAGAACCAGCAAGTGCAGTCGAAGATCAACTTGCTATCGCGATGACGAAGAAATTTATTTCTGATATCTCACGTGGGTCTGCGCGCGTTGCATTATTGGATAAAGAAAACGATTGGCAGTCTTTGGGATTAGACGCCGCTATCTTACCGCGTCGCCCTCGACATGCTTTAGCTGGCATAACGCATCATTTTGATCAAGGACAAGGGTTACCAACGGGGGTTCATACAACAGCAATTATTGATCCTACTGCGCAAATTGGTAAGAACGTTTCAATCGGTGCGTATACTGTTGTTATGTCGGGTGCAACAGTCGGTGACAATTCGTTTATCGGCCCTCTTTGCGTAATTGGGGTGGATACCTTTATCGACCATGACGCTTTTTTGCGTGACCATGTTACCATTGGTGCACGTGTGAAAATTGGATGCAGATTTATTGCTCAGCCTGGCGTCCGGATTGGTGGTGATGGGTTTTCTTACGTTACACCAGAGGTTTCCGCGATCGAAAATGTTAGAAAGACTCTTGGAAAGCAACAAGATGGAGAAGAACAGAGTTATTGTCGTATTCATTCACTTGGTGCTGTTTGTCTTGGTAATGATATTGAATTAGGTGCAAATTCTACGATAGATAATGGCACAATTCGTGACACATTAATTGGTGATGGTTGTAAGTTTGATAATCTTACACACATTGGACATAACGTGACAATGGGTCGAAATTGCTTAATATGCGGTCAGTCTGGCGTTGCTGGTTCGTCGCGTATCGGAAACAATGTGGTGCTTGGGGGTCAATCAGGTGTGTCGGATAATATTTTTGTCGGGGATAACGTTATTTCAGGGGGCGGCACGAAAATACTTGCGAATGTTCCAGCAGGCAGCGTGGTGCTTGGATATCCGGCCACAAAAATGAATAAACAGCTTGAATCTTATAAAAATATAAGACGTTTACCAAAGTTATTTCAAGAAGTAACTGCATTGAAGAGAGCTGTTTTCGATTCATTAAAAGGAAACTGAAGTTCAGTGTCGCTTGGGAAAAATTGTGATGAATATTGAAGAACGGTTAATTCAAATCATCGCTGAGCAAGCAATGCTTGATCCAAGTGACATATCATTAGATAGCACATTTGAAGATCTTGGAATTGACAGTATTGGCCTGACCGAGAGCATATTTGAAATTGAGGAAGAATTTGATGTTTCTATTCCTATTAACCTAAACCAACCAGATAATAGTCAGTTTGACATTTCTAACATTTCAACAATTGCTGCAGGAATAGAAAAGCTATTAGCGAAAAAGGTTTAAAATTGTTCTTGAGAGTTTATGATCAATGAAGCGTGTCGTAATTACCGGGGCAGGGACCATTAATGCGCTCGGACATTCTGTGTCTGAAACTCTTCAATCAATGCGTGAAGGACTATGCGGAATTGATAATTTGGTATTTCGAGATGTTGATCGTTTAAATATAAAAATTGGAGGGCAGGTACGCGGATTTGAAGCTGAAACGCGCTTTAATCGTCAACAAATCGCTTTATACGATAGAGTGACTCAGTTTACATTGACCGCAGCTCGAGAAGCAATCACTCAATCTGGTCTTGAATTCTCGGGTGAGCTTGCAGCAAAATCTGGTATTGTAATCGGTACAGCAGGTGGTGGCGTATCGACAGGGGATGACAATTACAGGTTAGTTTACGAGGAGGGAAAAAATCGTATTCACCCATTCGTTGTTCCAAGATTAATGAACAACGCTGCAGCTGCACATATCTCTATGGCTTGGAATTTAAAGGGACCGTCATTCACAGTTGCTTCGGCCTGTGCGTCATCAAATCATGCTATGGCACAAGCTCTGATGATGATTCGTTCTGGCATGGCACCCGTTATGATTACTGGCGGTTCCGAAAGTATGTTATGTTTTGGCGGGATTAAAGCGTGGGAAGGGCTACGGGTAATGTCGGGAGATGCTTGTCGTCCCTTTTCTGCTAATCGAAATGGGATGATACAAGGTGAGGGCGCTGGTATTTTTGTATTTGAGGATATGGATCACGCTAAAGCACGCGGGGCCGAAATACTGGCGGAGGTGGTAGGTTATGCAATGACTTCTGATGCTGCTGATATTGTGATGCCATCAAGGCAAGGGGCCGCACGGGCCATTGCCGGCGCTCTCAAAGATGCCAAGATTAATCAAAACGAAGTCGGTTACATCAATGCGCATGGTACCGGAACAGTTGTTAATGACAAGACTGAATGTGCTGCGGTTGCAGATGTATTTGGGCCACATGCTGATGAGCTATTGATATCTTCGACTAAATCAATGCATGGTCACTTAATCGGCGGAACAGGATCAGTTGAGCTTCTTGCCTGTATTATGGCATTGAGAGATGGAGTTGTTGCACCTACGATTGGGTATCAAGAACCTGATCCTGAGTGTGCACTTGATGTTGTGCCGAACGAGGCAAGAGACGTTAACGTTAAGGTCGCGATGTCAAATGCGTTTGCGTTTGGTGGAATGAATGCGGTGATTGTGTTACGAAAAATATAATGGGTTGTGTCGACACAATGCCAGTTTGAACGCAGCCGATGAGCATCTAGTGTACTAACATTATTGAATTGATGTTAGAAGCTGGTAAATTGTTGTCTTATTTGTAGTGAATGATAGTGATTCGTCTCACTAACAACAATACCCAATCCCGATTGGTTTGAGCAGGGCCGTTTCTGAGGTCGCAACATCGACGACGGATGAGGTGATAACATATGAGGCATAATGATGAACCCGAATGGACGAAAGTTTTATCATGTCACGCTGGATACTGAGGAGCGATCGTCTCTTCAGGATTTGGTGGAGGGTGGCAC
>JAPORV010000045.1 GCA_026710055.1 Aestuariivita sp. | reverse complement strand
ATTCTGCTTTTCAAAAAAATGCCCGAAAGCGGGAAAAATTCGCTTAAATGTAGATTTTTGCAAGTACCTCAATAGTTTTTACTTTTTATTTGAGAAATTAACCGTTAAGTTTAAAATTTCTTAGTGAGGAATTTATTATGAAAGTTTATGCTATTTTTCTGAATAAACCCAATGAAACTTGTTGGGAAACTATTCAGGAAAGTTGGCCAGAAAATCATTTTATTCTTACAAACAATTTAGCTTTTATTGTTGCTAATGATAATATCACCACAAAGCAGATAGCAGATAAAGTTGGAATTTCTGGATCGGATAAAGAAATGGTGGGCATAGTATTTGAATTTGGGTCGTATAATGGATTTAATAACGGAGATCTGTGGGAGTGGTTAGGTAAGGTGAAGTATGACCAGTAATGTTTCTAAGTTAAGTACTCCTGAGCAATATCCAATACAAACTCCGACTGGAGGTAATGGTAATGGAAAAGATACTCATGCAAGAATTTCTGTAATTGAAGCAGAACTAAAGCACTTAGCTACAAAAGAAGATATTCAAGAAATAAAAACATTAATTGCCAGTACAGAATCTAGAACACAACGTTGGCTAATTGGGATTTTACTGACTGCGTTAGTTACTGTATCAGTTGCTTTATTCAGAACTTTTTGGAGCACATAAAACAAATTCAAAGATCAATTTCATGGGCTTTAAGTTTGCAAAATCAAAAAATTGAAAATAAATTTAGGTTTGCTAAAAACCTAAAGGGAAATCGTTACTAAAGTATGTAATTCCTTTTTTTATTATATGCTTGGGATTAATCATGACAAATTTAATGAGACCGCAGTGGATTTACCAATAAAATATAAATCAAGAAATGTAACCACTCGCCTCTTAAATTAATTTGATTCTTGGGGAATGACATATATAAATTTGCGAAAATTTATTTTCTCAGTCAGTTCCCTTAAATTCTCATTCTGCTTACAACTATCAAACTTGAGGGTTTGGTTGTTCGAAGAAAAAGTTTAAAGAAATAGCAAGCAGTGACCAAAAAATAAAGAAGCTGCAGATTGGCAATCGGAAATTCACTATCTTGGCATTTACCAAATCAACTCAGCAAGTAGATAAAAGAGGATTTGTTGTGTAAATTATCTACCTAATAATGCAGTTCCTAAACGAAATCATGGGTCAAACAAAAAAGACATCTCCTGTCCCGCTTCCTCTTACTCAAATACAAACTTTGCAACCTTGCGCAAAAAGCCTCTTCGTCAATTAATATAATCAACATGCAGTTACAAGGTCCGCCCGTGAGGGTTTAATTCAAGACGGGATTTCACTCCAGTGTAACCCTACCCCTAGCAAACGCGCGACAATCGCTTCATCGCATAAAACAGTTTGTGTTGCTCCGGCAGTAGCAAATAAAGTGCGCAATAATTTGTTCGTCAACGCATGCCCTGCACGAACTCCTGAA
The DNA here is from genome assembly GCA_026710055.1 of Aestuariivita sp. GTDB lineage: Bacteria > Pseudomonadota > Alphaproteobacteria > Rhodobacterales > Rhodobacteraceae > JAPORY01. The sequence continues at coordinate 2,329 of JAPORV010000045.1, read as the reverse complement.
TAACGCCCCAAGATTGGAGCACCTACAAGCGCAAGATCACCCAACACATCTAACATTTTATGACGAACCGGCTCGTCAAGATGTCGTAAACCGCCAGGACTGACAACCTCAGCACCATCAAAAACAACGGCATTTTTTCCTGGACACCCCCCCTTTACAAAACCACTTTCCAACATTTTGGGCACGTCGGCTTGTCGACAAAAGGTTCGACTATTACTTAACTCACGGACAAAAGCACCATTATTCATTACAAGTGACTTTCGCTGCTGACCAATAGCTACGTCATCAAAATCAATGTGAAAATCAATATGCAATGAATCAGAAGGGGATAGTTTAGCAATTGCATTTTTAAGCTTCACCTGAACGGTCTTCATGATCTTTATCGCATAAATTGGCTGTTTTTGAGCCAATACTCCACTCACCATAATTGCTTGTACGAAAGGTAACGATGAGCCATCAAGTATTGGAACTTCCGGACCATTAAGTTCAATAATCGCATTATATATTCCGCAGCCAAATAAAGCTGCCATTACATGTTCAACCGTTGAGACCGTAACACCTGAGTCATTTTCCAGTACTGTACAATACGATGATCGCTTAACTGCGTTCCACAAAGCCGGAACCATAGTATCATCCTGTTTCACGTCAGTACGATGAAACCAAATACCATTATTTATTGGCGCAGGGTGAATACTCATTCTAACAACTGAGCCAGAATGTAAACCTATCCCGTCAAATTCTACAGATGATCGAATAGTATTCTGCAATACAATACCCGTGTCAGCTTTCACTAAATGAGTTGCTTTTCACTTGAGTAGATAATACAAATTAAGCTGAATTGAAATTCAATATTTGTAACCTTTTGAAACTTTTGTTCTTGAGATTGGCAAAACTCTGCCGTAACAATCTTCATTAAGAAAGCACTTAATCGCCCCCCCCCCCACTCTTCTTAAAAAAGAAGGGAATTACTTACGTAACTAAGCGAGAAAATTTTCCGATCTTCCGAAGCTAAAGTCACTGATCCGATTTTTCATCTTTCAATTTCTCCAAACTTTATTCTCCGAGCAATGGCCCTCGCTTACTCTTCTTTAAATCCTGAAAGCGAATAGGAGGATAGACGCCGAACAAGTTCTTCCGGCTCCATAGTTCACAGGCGGCAAGATTATTTCGTTGGGCATAGCGTTTCCCCTTTTCACTTATTTCCGTAACCTATTCGTAATCAGAGATAAAGCAGAAAGGGTCTCTCGATTTAGGTTTAATGAAAAAAGGCGATCCGAAGACCCAATGGCATTTCCTTAAGGAGATTAATCTCTATCGGTACCAAAGGTGTTAATACTTACATCACATATTTTGCGGTTAATTAAAAGATGATATCAATATATTGATTTCATTAATGGTTAATTTCCTGACTACGAAACCACAAATAGCTTAAAGAAATGCCATTGTCCAAAGACCGCCCCGCGTGCCGTCTCAGCCCAACCCCGGCCACGATGAGTCTTCACACATTTGTTGAGGCTTCAATCTAAGACGATCTAGGTGGTTCGCCGTTAAGCAAATGCAAGTCCCCCCATATGAGCCTAGATTGCCATTGCTGGTCACCTTGTACAGGATGCCGTCATTTGCATTGATTTGGGATACATTGTCGCATTTCTCTCCGGCGTCATCTCCAATATTAGTCTCAACCTGCCGCATATTCGGGTTGATCGTGTAGCTGGCATCAGGACGACCCTGATCACGCTATCCGATGTGATAAGTTTACCGTCTGGGAAACATGGACTACCGGCACCATTGCCGAACGCGGCCAACCAAAACCATGCTGTGGAATTGCCCGTATAGGTCGCGGCACCTCGGAACCGATATGCAAGAGTCTCCCGGTTTTCGAGAAAAGCTTGTACGTTATGGTTCCGCAGCCGGTTATAGCTGGAGACAGTATAGGCAAGGGTATTGACCGTCACGCCCTGCGCACCCCGACTGGTCCTGATCTGTACTGACAGGCCACCAATTGTACCTGTGCAGGCCACAATGCCTTCGGAATAGACGCCCTCAGCTCCTGGAGCTAACCGGAGGCTAATCGCTGTTAGCACCTGCGCGCACACAGGTGCAGCCTGCCCATAAGCTAAATTAGTTCTAGACAAGCCTAAAAAAGTGGTTTATAAGAGCCCGAATTGTTCATTTTCTCATTCGGAGTTCCCTCACCATGACCCCTCTTGCACCAATCCGCCAGACATTATTTTCGCCGGAAGGTCAACAGATCTGAGCCGAGATGCCAGCCCCTACAACCTTTTCGGGACGCATGGCCTTTGCGCGCGCAGTGTGTGCGCGTTTTGCG
>JAPORV010000047.1 GCA_026710055.1 Aestuariivita sp. | reverse complement strand
TCATTCAAGGGGCCGAGTTCCGTGCTCAACGCAGGGCATCATTCCCCTTGAAATCGGTTCCAGAGATATGATATGAATGAAAATAAGAGTATGTCATGATTTCCTCTATGTGTTGTTGTTTCTTTTTTTCATATGAAGAGATGCGACATGTTCTTTCTGCTTTTCAAAAAAATGCCCGAAAGTGGGAAAAATTCGCTTAAATGTAGACTTTTGCAAGTACCTCTTAAGTATAAATATAATAGATGAATCGAATTATGCAGATTTATGTATATACGGTAAGATTAGCGTCTATGTGCTGCACGGCATTGCCAATGGTGCGTCGAGAGTTCAGGCTTGACGGTGTACACGTGAGATCGCAAACCATTGACAAGCGACAGTTCGAGAACTGCTAATGAGCGATAACACTTTACGTTCTGAAACCATTAGTGTTTCCGAAAAAGATGACTTGGGACAGGGCGATATACTACGGTTGGTAGGAAGCAAAAAGCCGCCGCATATGGGAGTCATAATCAATGCTGATTGTGATCTCGCGAATGGAAAAACAGACGGGATCATTTCCTATCTGCCGCTCTACAGCTTAAAGGAGTATCTTTCAGAGTTCTGGATCGTAGACTTTCTCGCAAGCCAAAAGAACCAGATCATTTCAAATATACTGTGCACTTGTGCCTTTCCAAGAGATGAGACAGACACACTCGCTAGATGGCTACACGATGACGACAACGCTGACATAGCTAAAAAACTTGCCGATGCAGCGGAGCTAAACCAAAAGTCAAAAGCGCGCCTAGAGGAGCAGGTGGGCAATTACATATCAGTTTTTTGCGAGTGTCAGGAGCCCAACAAACAATTCAAAAGACTATGCGCTCGGCAAAAAAATCCGGATCAGTATGCTCAGAAACAAGTGCACAGCGCATACAAGCAAATGGGTGATGGGCATTTGGTTGTAAACGAGCTTTTGAGCGAGGCGAAAATGGGTTTCGTTGTTCGGATGCGACGTATCTACTCACTAGATGAAGGTCTGTTTTTCAAATCGGAGCGTCACTTCCTGACCAAAAATACTCAACCCAACTTTGCAGCTATCCGAGTTTGTAAGCTATCTGGGGTGTTTCAGTTCAAGCTGGCGCAGCTTTTTGCATACCAGTTCAGCCGTGTCGGACTGCCAGATGAATTCCGGGAAATGCACTCTCTAGTGCTTGATGATGTGGCAAATAGTTTTTCGGAGGAACCGGCATGAAGGGCGTCACATTCACACGGGAAAGCATAAGCCGACTACACAGATTTGGGATCAAACAAGAATGGTTTCAGGAATTTAACCTTCCTAAGGGTAATCACGGTCTCAAGCGCGTCATCGTTGACGATATAATCTACATTATTCCAGAAGACCTTGAAGACGATACTGAGCCTATTGTTGTACTCAACATATCTAAGACTAACCCCATCTTTGATAAGGGGCTACCAAATGCAACGATGCTCGACAGAATAATAGCTGCAAGTGCGGCACACTTTGAAGCGATTTCTGTCATTCCAAGTACTTGGAAGCCCTGGGTCGAGAACGACGTGCTTTCATTCTTTGCTGGTAACTTCCATAAGGGAAAGGGTGCGAGACTCCATGCAAAGAAGAATCCAAGTGGATCAAGAGACCTGTTTGTATTCGCACGAACTAAGAAGACTGTTGGCTTCCAGGAGATTAAGACCGCCAATCGCATTTATGAGGACGCACGAAACGGCTTCGCCGAAGCAATTCTAAGTGAAGGTGCGCTTGACAGCGGCACCGACACTTCAGGTATTACTCTTACTGAACGTTTGCCACACGGCTTTGTGCAAGGTGCAGACATTGAAGAATGGTATGAAAGTAAGCTCACTCTGGAACAGCGCAGGTTCGTGGAGTTGCCTTATGAAGGCCCTGTCCGTTTGAAAGGCTCAGCGGGAACCGGTAAAACAATAGCACTAGTTATAAAGATGTTGCGAGACGGGCTCCGGTTTCAGGCAGCCGAAAACAAAAAGACCCGGTTGTGCTTTATTGCGCACAGTCAGTCTGCCGTTGACCTGGTTCGCGCAATCGGAGAAGGCTTGATCTCTCCAAGAACTTTCAGAGAACTGGCCGAAAGCAACTGTAGCATTGAAATTCTAACTCTGTATGACTTAGCCCATCATTATTTGAATTTCTCCTTGCGAGACCTCACGCCCGTGTCACTTGATGGCGTAGAAGGTAGGCATTTGCAGTATGAGTTTATTGAACAAGCATTGCAGAAATCTCAGCATTCCAAAATCTTCAAATCCCGTTATTCAGGAATGTATTCAGTCCTCGCCAAAAGATGGGCTGATGCTGCAAACGGAAAGGACAAGTCATTCATCGCAGAGTTAATGAATGAGTTTTCCAGTGTAATTGACGCCGAGAACATAAGGCGCGGTGAAGAGTCGGGCGATAAGTACATAAAGCGTCAGAAGAGATCAGAGTGGTTGATTTCTTTACCCAACGAAATCGACCGTCGCTTCATTTTAGATGTGCATGCCTTGTATAGACAAGAATTGGCCGACTTGGACGCACTTAGCATTGACGAAATGGTGGCAGACTTTGACTCCTTCTTAGAGTCGAATGCGTGGGATCGCGAACGGGCAAGACAAGGGTACGACGCCCTTTTTATTGACGAGCTTCATTTATTCACGGCACTCGAAAAACAAACGCTACAGAAAATGATCAAACGCGAATACGACGGGGATGATCGGCCTAAAAGACCAAACGTCTTTATGGCTTACGATGTGAAACAGAGTCCGCGAGACTCGTTCCTCGACTACTTCGCTGCTGATGGCACCATCTTGTCTGCCAAGACTGGCTTGCAGACTAAGTCCGAAGTTCAACTGCGAAAAGTATTCCGGTACACGCCGCAAATCGCAGAATTCCTCAAAGACCTAGACGCCGCGTTTCCGGCAATCGACATTCCGGGTGATTGGGGGGCCTATGTAGGTGAGGCAGAGCTTCCTGACGATACAGTCCCGCAATTAAAGCGTTATCATGGCGTCGTCGAATTATTGGAAGCGGTTTTCAGAGAAGCAAGCGCATTCGCTCGTAAGATTGATGGCGGCGGACGCAGAGTAGCTGTTTTATGCGCCTCTGACGAAGTGTTTGAGAAGTATATTCCTCCAGCCAAAGGTCGTTTCAAATCAGATGTGTACCTGGTCGATAGCAGGGACGCCACTTCAGAACTTCGGCATGTGGGCAGGCGGTTTATTTTCAGCACCCCAGAGTATGTTGCAGGTCTTCAATTTGATACAGTTTATCTCATCCACGTTAATCGCATAGAGGCTCCAAAGAGCGCAGGTATCGGCAGACGGCGGCAGTTCATATCGAACCTGTACTTGGGAGCAAGTCGAGCGGAGAACTTGCTTTGCTTAGTGTCATGCGAAGAGCGTGGAGGCCCGTCTGATGTTTTGGACTTAGCTCTCGATAGGGGCAGCTTGGTTGAAGTCCGTTAGGGCTATGGAATTCAGAGCTTTCCCGGAGTGTGAGAACGGCTGGCTGGTTGAGCGAAAGAGCCGATACGGTCGGTTCCTCTACCATGGCAGCTTCCCACGATGCATGGGAAAACGTAAGTCGGAGTTAATCTCTGGAACCCTTGCATGAATTGGTTCTGAGCGGTGGGACAGTTCTGCTACGTTAATTGTGAAACTGCTAGATTTCAGACTATCCCACTTTTACCTAAGTAACTGACTTTACAGACTAGTATACCATTTTTATTATATTGATGGGTAGAGGGACTTGAGTTTGATGCGGGCACCGTCGGTTGTGAACCGCCAGTT
>JAPORV010000083.1 GCA_026710055.1 Aestuariivita sp. | reverse complement strand
GACGTGCCCCTGACACGGGAGACGGTCCTCGACATCATGCGCATCGGTCGGCGCGCAATATGCCTCAATGAAGTGATGGAGATTGAAGCTTTTATCCTCAAAGCAATCGCTCCAAGCGCGCGGGCGATAGACCAACGCGACATCAAACCTATGACGCTCTGTACGGAGCTTGATCATCTCGTTCAGCAAGGCCCGCACCAAGCCCATCTTGTTACGCGCCGCCGCAAGCCATTTCAGCTTGTCGGGCAGCACAAAACGCATCACATCATCAACGTTAGCAATCCGCATGCGCATAAGCACTTCTTTGCTAGTGAACCCAATTCCCAGACCAGCCCATTGATCCGCGCCAAATCGGCTTGCGAAGCAACAATAGCAAACCAGAACACCGAACCTAAGACTAAACAGGCCGTGATCCATGACACGAAAAGGATACCGGTCCGTCCGTCCACCATGAAAAATTAACTCACGTTCAGGAGCGATCGCATAGGCCGGAAGCGCTTCGGTCATGTTCTGCCCCTCTTCATCGCAAAACCAATCTGCGTTGAGAAGCCGAACACTGGGTTCGCAAACCCCGCAACGCCTGTGACAGGCGACATTGTCACCTCAACATTTTTGCCCGCGTGATCCCAAAGAATGTCGATCCAAGCAGAAAATAATCTATCATACTTGTCGTTGTACCAGTTAGCTTTTCGATTATCTAAGAAGTTCTTCGCATGCTGCCACACAAATTTTGGCCATATCCAGACATCAGGTTTCAGAAGCAGCCAAACCCGATTATTCGCATAACCAAGCGACATATGCACTGCCTCTGCAAAGTGGAACTTGATGAACCGCCTCATGCCCCTGTGTGGCCGGAAGGGGCAGACCCGACACGGATCCAGTGACCTTGACTGCCTCACAATACAGATCTTCCAAGATGCCGCCATCTTGCGTCTTTTATATTAACGATCAAAGTAATGCCAGACCCCTGCCGCCGCTAGAGGAGCAGTCGTTCACGGCAGATCGCGCACGCCAATCACTCTTCGAAAAAGTTCTTAACGTAAAGCCGTAACCCCGTTCGCCAGTGGGGATCGAATGTCATTTCGCTCTTATCAAGAAAGTCTACATCGAAGGTGTCTTCGATATCTTGTCGCCCACCCCAAGTCAGGACCTTGCCGTCAAAGGTGAGCACCGTACTTGTTCCTGGCTTTCGCTTGAGGTCGGCAATAGCTTTCCAACTTGTGGCGTTCTTCAACTTTACATCAGGGCATGTCAAAGGGATTTTGGTCATTGGTGAGCCATTGAGCCGCGGAATTGGTGTGCTACCATTCGGCTCCGGTCTCGAGATTTAGACAGTCCCTGCGAGGCAATCGACTGCGTCGCAAACCAGAGACCGCTAGCGATGGTGGCAAATACTGAAAGTATGTGACCGTATAAAATACCCTGTGGCAACATGAATTGACCTCAATTTCGATGGGGTCAGATTGAGCAGCGATCAGGCGTTCCGTATAGTGAGGAGAGCGGGTAGAAATTTGAATGAAATCAGTGGGTTTTGATTTGAATCTCAGGTGGACGGGATATGTGGAGTGCTGGTGTGATCTATGAACGTCTCATAGTGTGGAATTGTGAAACCTGATATAAAAATCCAAGGTTTCTGGAGATCATGTCGCCAGATTGGTCATGACAGTTTATCTTTTGGCTCGTCTTTTCATGCGAATCTCTCCTGTGAGAGACTCATACAGAAAAATATCATAAGTGATATGAAATTGCGTTTTCACTTTTAAAAATATTATATATGATAGCGCTTCTCATAAATACTCTTGAAATCTTATCACTAAATTAATATCATTTGCGATATGAAAAATGATAAAATCGATCAAAAACTATCACAGGTGATATGATGAAGCTTTCTAAATTTATACCTGAGGATGAAATTCTCAAGGAATTTGCCAAGCGTCTTGCAAAAATACGCAAGGCTCAAGGCTACTCACAAACCGATTTTGCAAAGGAAGCTGGTATTGGCGTCGCCACACTTCGCCGCATTGAGGGCGGCCAAGACAGCCAATTTGAAACATGGCTAAAAATTCTGAAGGCACTGGACCGAGTGGCAGCCCTTGATGGGCTCCTGCCAGAAACATTCAATTCTCCAATGGCGGAAGCGCTCGCTGGGAAGTCTCAAAACTACAAAAAGCCATCTCCCTCATCCGGTATCGTTTGGGGAGATGAAGCCCAATGAGCATTGCGACTGTCAAACTATGGGGCACCACCATCGGATACATCTCAATGGATCATGGCGAACACTATGCCAGATTTGAATATGATCCTGCGTTTGCGAACTTCGGTATACAGCTTGCCCCGCTACATATGCCCGTTCGTAAGGGACATATTTATCAATTTGAAGGACTGCACCCCAGATCATTTCATGGATTGCCCGGCATGATCGCCGATAGTTTGCCCGATAAATATGGAAACAAACTTATTGATGTCTGGCTCAACCAGACTGGAAGAGATCGGGAGGAGTTCAACGCCGTTGACCGTCTCTGTTACATTGGCACACGCGGTATGGGTGCGCTGGAATTTGAGCCTGTCATCGAAACCGAAGTAACGAAAGACAAGCGCCTTGAAATCCGCGATCTCATCAATCTCGCATCAATGGCCTTTGCAGACAGAGAAACACTCAACATCAAACTTACACCAGGCAAAGAAGAAACCGCTTTACTAGATATTCTCAGTGTCGGGACATCTGCGGGCGGCGCTCGGGCGAAAGCTGTCATTGCCTATAACCCAGAGACAAAAGAAGTTCGGTCAGGACAATTAGACCTGCCTGCCAATTTTGAACATTGGCTGATTAAATTTGACGGTGTTGCTTTCAGTGGAGACTGGGGTGTGGCCGACCCATCCGGCTATGGTCTTCTGGAATTTAGCTATCACCTTATGGCAAAAGCCTGCGGCATCGACATGATGGAAAGCCGCTTGTTCAGTGAGAATGGCCGCAATCATTTCATGACACGGCGCTTTGATCGCGATGAACAGGGTCGCAAAAAATTTGTTCAGACGTTCGCCGCCACTGCACATTTTGATTATTATGAAAGTGGTGCATATTCCTATGAACAGCTCTTCACAACGATGCGTGAGTTGGAAATACCACAAAGTGCGATTGAAGAGCAATTTCGCCGTGTGGTTTTCAATGTGGTCGGATGCAATCAGGATGACCATGTGAAAAACTTTGGCTTCATGATGGACCGACAAGGCAATTGGAACATCACGCCTGCCTATGATCTTTGTCATGCCGAAGGCAGTGATTTCACAAGATTCCACCAACTAAGCATCAACAGCAAAACAAGCGACTTCACCGTTGAGGACATGAAACATCTCGCTAAGTTTGCCAGACTGCCACGCAATCGCGAAAAAATTGTTCTGGAGCAAACGGTTGATGCGTTCTCGACTTGGCATCAAACAGCAAAAGAGCTAGATATACCAAATGTGTTGCAGAAACACGTCTTACAAACTCTCCGCCTGTCCTGGTCATAGGCTTCATAAAAACCCGGCTATCGGGCAGGCGGTACAAACTTCTAACAAGTTTATGTGGTTGAGCCATAGACTTTCCAAAAGTCATTTTCATGCTGATAGACACTCTTATCACTCTATTCCTTGACCTCGCGTCAGCATCGAAGAAATCTACCGTCCTCGGTTTTGGCGGACCCAACTCGGTGTTCCTGTGCCGGATGTGATACGTCCCCCGCGACCCAAACAAGTGCTGGCACCGGGGGAAGGCTTGACAATGACTGTCTGGGCTGAGAATGAATGTGGGGACGCGCCGTTGGCAAAGCCTCTTG
>JAPORV010000001.1 GCA_026710055.1 Aestuariivita sp. | reverse complement strand
GCAAAAATTTTACGAAAAATAATTTTTTTAAATTGTGTAACTATATGAAAATAAAGAAAAAATATTCTAGCGAGAATTGCTGTGGAAACTGTCATAATTGACATTAAATAATACACCGCTCAATCATGAGAAAGAATTTCTACAATAAAAAAAATCAAGCTAATTTAGGAGCCGAGTAGTTAGCACCAGAGTTTAAGAGCGAGCAATGAACGAAAGGCATTGGCTGCTGGAATTACTCTGCTGCCCGACAATTGACTGTCAAGAAGTTCACACTCCTATAATTTTAATAAAATGCCTGATAGCTTGGTAAAGTTACCTAAAATTATCTTAAACCTAAATGAAAGAGGCTATAAATTTATTATTTTAATGGGACAGCAGTATCCTTTATTTAAATTGACAGCTAACGCAGGTAATCGAAGGGATCAACAGCTTCAACGCCTTCACGGATTTCAAAATGTAAAAAAGTGTTACTTTCTGTCTTAAGTCTAGCAATAGTTTGACCGCGAGAGACAGTATCACCGCGTTGGACTGAAATTTCGCCAACATTTGCATAAACCGTAATAACATTATCTGGGTGTCGAAGAATCACAATTGGCGCCCGATCAGCACTTGAAGTAACCGCAGCAACAGTACCGCCGCTTGCAGCCTTAATTTCATTGCCCGGAGGGCCAGCAATATCAATGCCGTCATTTTTACCTTTTTGATAATCACGAATTATTTTGCCATCAAGTGGCATTACCATTTTAGCGGAACTTGTTGATGGTGTACCGATATTTATTTCGGTATTTTTAGTGGTTGGTTTGGCAACAATTGCATTTTCCTTTGGGAGCGGGCGGGTTGCTGATGGAGGTGTTGGCGTTGGTGTGCCAATTCCTGGGGTTGTGGCATTCGGTAGTACTGTTTCTGTAATAGTTCCAGATGAATTGGATTGCGTGGTTGTTGGGATAAGCAAGTATTGGCCTTCACGTATCTTGTAATCTGAGTCTAGCCCATTCCAATCAGCCAAAGATTGTACCGGAACATTGTAAAGACGTGCAATCGTATACGCTGTTTCCCCAATGAGAACTCTATGTCTGATTGGTTGATCGCCCGTGGGTAATCTTCGGGCACTAGTCGAATCATTGTTTATAACTTTCGAGTTTGGAATGCCTTCAAGTGCGTTATTTGCAAGAGTAGCAAGATCAACTTGAGTCGAGGACTTCACACCTCTAATGTTAATTCGATAGGGAAGCGCAATTAATTCTCCAGAATGTAATGAAGTATTGAGATCAATTTTATTGAAATCTGCCAATTCTTGTGGGTCAACTCCCAGCCGACGGGCTATGGTTTCAATTGTATCCGCGCGACGTGCCACCGCAAACTGAAAATTCGGATATGTAATGAGTCCACGATCGTCAGGAAAAGGACGTTCTTGAATTAACGTAGTGGCGACTTCTGACGTGGTAAAGCCCCCGAAATTTCCCCGTAGGTCAACCTCTGAAATCTCACTGCATGAAATCAGAGTTAATGGAGTTATCAAAATAAAGATTCGTAACTTTGTGAAGGTCATCGCAATATCTCTTTTTCTAATTAAGAAATATACATTCATTCGGAATCGCTTGCTAGTCCCTCAAGTAGCGGAACGAATCGTACTGGACGAATTTCAGTATATTTAAGTCCGATAGGCTGTTTTTCAATTCGAATTAGATTTTGAATTATATTTGATTGACCGACCGGCAGCACCATAACCCCACCAGTTTTCAATTGTGCCAGTAATGGTGTAGGAGGATCTTCTGCAGCTGCCGTGATGATGATCCTATCGAAAGGGGCTTGATTTGGTAATCCAAGCGTCCCATCGCTAAACAAAAATGTCACATTGAAAATTTGTAAATGATGAAAAATATTTTGCGCTTCTGTAACAAGGCGGCGATGTCGATCCACTGAATATACGCGACGTGCTAACCTTGATAGAATTGCAGTTTGATATCCTGAACCAGTACCGATCTCTAGTACTTTACTTCGTGATTCAACTTGTAATGCCTGAGTCATCAAGCCCACGACTGATGGTTGTGATATAGTCTGCCCGCAATTGATTGGTAAAGGTATGTCCTCATAAGAACGGTTTTCAAAATGTCCGCGCACAAATGGACGCCGATCTACACTTTCCATTGCTGAGAGAACCTGTGAGTCAATAACGCCATTGCTTCGCAGAGCAAAAATAAACTTCATCTGAGTCTCTGACAAGTGACCTGACATTAATTGACTTCTAAGGCATGTAGAAATTGATAGTCCGTTAAATCGGCAGTCATGGGCGTTATTGAAATATATCCCATTAGGTTCAATGCTGCGTCAGTCTCCGGTTCACTTGGAATCTGTTGATTTGATCCCGCAACCCAAAGAATACTTTTATTACCGATTGATTTTAAAGTCTCTATGTGGAATTGTCTGTCACTTCGCATACCTTGTGGAACAATGCGCATTCCTTTTACATTTCGTCCAGCTACTGGTGGAAAATTAACATTAAAAAATGTTCTGTAAGTTCCTAATTTGCCAATTTCTGTGTTTAGTATGAACTGAATGACTTTTGGTGCATGGTGCCGTGCAGCTTCGAACGGGTCTGAGGAATCAATGATTTCGGGACCATAATACTGTGATAATGCGATTGATTTGAAGCCTTGTAATGAACCTTCCATCGCCGCACCAAGAGTTCCAGAGTAAAGGGCATTCTCGGCAGAATTGTTCCCACGATTTACCCCTGAAAGAATGAGGTCTGGGGGAGAGTCTTTCATGATATTGTGTACAGCGGCAATTACGCAATCCGCAGGTGATCCTTCTGTCGCCCATCTACGTTTATCAATTTGCGAGATTGTTATGGGTTTTATGTAGCTAATGCAATGTGCCACTCCAGATTGCTCAAACGCAGGCGCTACAACCCATATTTCGCCTTTGGGGCCAGCAATTTCCTTTGCTATTTTCTCAAGTGCTTTTAAACCACGAGAATAAATTCCATCATCGTTTGTAATGAGAATACGCATGACTGCCTCTGTTTGCTGCCAGGCCAACTTGGACTAAAGAAAAATAAAATCGATATTAGCAAATAACCACAAAAACATCCCTTAGCAAGTCAGAGTACAGTGGTTTCATGTCAATGCATGTTTTTAAGTTTTTGTAAATTTTCGCTGTAGATGGCATTGTAAATTTTCATTTCAAGAATTTGATGTTGAATAATAAATGCGGCAATGATAGTGATATTTCTTGCATATAAGTGCGCGGCACCTTTTCTGCTAATATTTCTATTTGGCCTGTGTTTTATGAATTAGGGCTCGTGGACATCTACCCTTGAAAATTATCTGATTCTCGTTACTTAATGTCTGGTAAAAAACCCCTATTTTTCTTAAATTTCAAGAGTTGACCATGCATAAAAGTATATTTTTCAACGTGTTGAGTTAACCGAAATATGTGGATGCCTTTTCTTCAATTTAGCCAGCAATTCCCGCTAATTTTTTTAGTCAATCATTTCAATTGCTTACAAAAATCGATAGAAAAATTCTTCGGTGACTTTTGAGTTGAATATGTTAAAATGTTCGCAACAATCATAAAAAGCGAGCAGATTCATGAAACAGTCCTTCCGAAAATATCTATCAATGCCAGGGTTGCTCAAGAGTGTGGGCACCTCCTTTGCCGCGCTTCCCGATGAGCGTCGTACCCAGTCCATCACCTTAAAAGATGGCCTCCTATCAGCGCTGGCGGTGTTTCATCAAAAGGTCCCATCGCTCCTTCAGTGTGATGTCATGATGCGCAATCAGGGAGACACAACCCATGCCTCCAACCTCCGAACGCTCT
>JAPORV010000311.1 GCA_026710055.1 Aestuariivita sp. | reverse complement strand
TCATAGATGAAGAAATGCGACATGTCCATTCTGCTTTTCAAAAAAATGCCCGAAAACGGGAAAAATTCGCTTAAATGTAGAGTTTTGCAAGTGCCTCAAGTGTTCAAAATAAATTTTGGCAAAAGGTATTGAAATATAAAAGTGATTGTTAGAGCATTGAATGTCTTTTGCGATTTCCAACTAAGTAGGGTTAATGTTCAGTTGTGAACATAACATTTCAGTGAAGATCGCCGAGAACTCAGCAGAAGTTCTTGCTGCTCAACGACTTCGCTATGATGTGTTTGTAAAAGAATTAGGATCAGATGGTCCATATGTCGATCATTCGAATAAATTAGAACGTGATCAATTTGATGATTACTCTGATCACCTAATCGCTATCGATAAACAAAGCGGTAGCGTCGTTGGTGCGTATCGCTTATTGCGCCAATGTAACGCAGAACAACTTGGTCAATTTTATTCTGAGACAGAATATGATATTTCGTTATTAAAACAATCTGATCATAAGTTATTGGAGTTAGGCCGTTCTTGTTTGCACCGTGATCATCGTGGTGGTTTAGTTATGCGAGAATTATGGATTGGCATCGCTGAGTTTGCTTTTCAACATAAGGATACTTTATTATTTGGTGTTGCAAGTTTTGGGGGAAATAACATCAATTGTTTCGGACACTCGCTTTCCTATTTACATCACAATTATCTAGCGAAGGATGAGTTGCGCCCTAAAGCACGTTCGCCAATGGCAGTCTCAATGAACCTTATTCCGAAAGAAAAATTAAACAGAAAAAAAGCACTCATTCAAATGCCAAGTTTAATAAAAGCCTACTTGAGGTTAGGTGGTACTGTAGGGGATGGTGCTTACGTTGATACGGCATTCAATACAATTGATATCTGTTTTATTCTTGATACATCACAACTCAATTCAAAGAAAAAACACATTTACACCAGAGCATCCCAATGACTCCAACATGGCATGGCGAGAATGCTTCTCATTTTTCAGCTAGGCTTAGTATTTTCGGTTGGTTACGCGTTGCAAGAAGAGGTTTTTTCCTTATATTGCTAGTCGTCGTTTGCTTTATTTTGCTGTTAACGATACGCCTTATTGAGCGCCCAATTTTTGGCCTCAATCGACCAATTACTCCTTGGATTACGCAATTTGTATGTCGAAATGCATTTCGCATTTTGGGTATTTCTTTTCGTGTTCACGGAGAATTAATGTGTGAACGGGGTGCAGTTGTTGCCAACCATAGTTCATGGCTTGATATCTTTGCACTAAACGCACGAAATAGAATTTACTTTGTATCAAAGTCAGAAGTTGCAAGTTGGTTTGGAATTGGATGGTTAGCACGCGCGACTGGTACAGTCTTTATTGACCGTGATCCGCAAAAAGCACGTCAGCAAAAGGCGCTCTTTGAAATGCGACTTGCTGCAAATCATAAACTGTTGTTTTTCCCGGAAGGAACATCTACCGATGGTCTTCGTGTACTCCCGTTCAAAACCACTTTATTTGCTGCTTTTTTTTCTAATAATGTGCAAAGCGACCTATTCATTCAGCCTACGGTCATCAATTATTTCGCACCAAACGGTGCGTCTGCACATTTTTATGGATGGTGGAGTACAATGGGATTCGGGGAACATCTTCTCAAAACACTTGCCCAAAAGAAACAAGGTTCTATTGAAGTCACTTACCTTCCGCCTATCCGCGTTGCGGATTACTCAGATCGCAAGGCTCTAGCAAAAGTACTTGAAAATATGGTACGTGATACACATCTTGCATCAGGTGAAAAAGTACAAATCGGGGCTTGAAGAAACAAAGCTCCTCACATACAAAGAAATTCAAAACCAGCATCCAAGACTAGGCTAGCTTGATAAACAGCTAAAGTTGGCCACCGGTTGGCGTGATTGCGTCGAAAATCTTGGAGCATACTTAAACCGGAAATGGAACAAAAATGGCTATTCCTGATTTTTCAATGCGACAGCTGCTTGAAGCTGGCGTGCATTTCGGACATCAAACCCGACGTTGGAACCCTAAAATGGCAGAGTTCATTTATGGCTCTCGTAATGGTATTCACATAATTGACTTAACGCAAACTGTGGTGATGTTAGATGCCGCACTCAATGCGGTTAGCAAGATTGTTGCAAAAGGTGGGCGAATTTTATTCGTCGGAACTAAACGTCAAGCATCGCACCCAATTGCAGAAGCAGCAGAAAAAAGTGCGCAATTTTATATGAATCATCGTTGGCTCGGCGGTACACTTACAAACTGGAAGACGGTATCAAATTCCATCCAACGATTGAAGGAACTTGATGAAATTCTTGAACAGGGAGCCGATGGTCTGACAAAAAAAGAACGATTAGGCATGGAACGAGAGCAAAGTAAGTTGCAGTCGTCTTTAGGCGGTATTCGCGAAATGGGTGGCACGCCCGACCTTTTGTTTGTTGTTGATGTCAAAAAAGAATCGCTCGCAATCGCAGAAGCTCAAAAACTCGGTATCCCGATCGTTGCTGTTATTGATACAAATTGTTCTCCTGATGGAATAGATTACATCATTCCAGGTAACGACGATGCAGCTCGAGCAATCTCATTATATGCAGATCTTATGGCAAAAGCAGCATTAGATGGCATGAATAAACAGCTTGATGCAGCAGGCGTTGATATCGGGGCAATTGACCAAACATTACAAGAAGATGGTTTAGCTGACAGTTCGGAAAATATAACCGAAGATTTAGCATCGGAAGAAGTATCCGAGATAGAAGCAACTTAAATTTGGACAATTAATGCCGTTGAGTTGATTCATGCGGTCAGTTCGATTTCTTTTTTTAGATCAGAAAGTTAAGACATGACAATTAAAGCCGCACAAGTGAAAAAACTACGTGAAGTGACGAGTGCCGGAATGATGGATGCTAAAAAAGCGTTAGTAGAAACCGATGGCGATATGGAAGCTGCAATTGATTGGCTGCGAGCCAAAGGTTTAGCTAAAGCTGCTAAGAAATCGGGTCGCGCTGCTGTAGAAGGACTTGTTGCTGTATGTGTCAAAGACGGAAAAGGTGTCGCGATAGAAGTGAACACGGAGACTGATTTTGTTGCGCGGAACTCCGAGTTTCAGGACATGGTAGACGGTATTGTAAAATGTGCTTTTCATACAGAAAAC
Organism: Aestuariivita sp.; assembly: GCA_026710055.1. Taxonomy (GTDB): domain Bacteria; phylum Pseudomonadota; class Alphaproteobacteria; order Rhodobacterales; family Rhodobacteraceae; genus JAPORY01. The sequence continues at coordinate 690 of JAPORV010000311.1, read as the reverse complement.
GTGGAAAAATTACTTGAAACTGACTTAAATGGTCGGATGATCATTGATATTATAAACGATAAAATTGCGACAATTGGCGAAAATATGTCGGTACGGCGGATAGATTCGGTAAGTGGGCCGCAGGTTGTTTCTTACATGCATAATACGATTAGGTCTGGGATGGGGAAGATAGGCGTTTTAGTTGCGTTGAATTGTTCAGATGAGACATTTGGAAAACAAATTGCAATGCACATTGCGGCTACGAATCCAATCGCAATCAGCGAACAAGATCTTGATCAAACAGTGATCGAAAGAGAACGACAGGTTCAACTTGAAATTGCGCGGGAAAGTGGAAAGCCAGAGCAAGTCATACAACAAATGATCAATGGTCGAATGAAAAAATTCGTTGCTGAGTCAACATTGCTAAATCAATCTTTTGTGTTGAATCCTGATCTTACGGTCGCTAACGCCGCAAAAGAAATAGGCGCAGAAATTCTTGATTTTGTTCGTTATGAAGTTGGAGAAGGTTTGCAGTAAATTAGGCGTGCAAATTCGGCTGTGTGGGAAAACGCGTTTTCTTTTAATATTTAAATGCTATACCTCAAAATACGTCATCAATAAATATTTACGGGTGTGGTTCTCGTATGGTGTGGGGTGAATTTTGTAAACCATTGATATGAAACGATAATTATTTGTCGAATTTTGTTCATC
>JAPORV010000290.1 GCA_026710055.1 Aestuariivita sp. | reverse complement strand
TGCTTTTGTTGGGAATGTGGTAGATTGCTCCCACACCATATGAGAACCACACCCGGTGTGAGCAAGGTCTTACTCAACAGTGCAAGTTTCGGCGCCACGCATGTGCAGCATTTTGAGAATGTCTTCACGCCCTTTGAACACAGGAGGAGGAACAGCTTCGGACTATCGGCAAAAGGCGTTGGGGCCTTTGTTGTCCATCATGGTCGATGTCCCTTGTTTTAGTCCATAAAGCCCTATCCGATTACTCTTGTGACTAAGGTTACACGATTGTTACGTGGTGTAAGAGAGCAGAAAAGAATATAAAAGAGAAAGCCTGAGAAATTACTCTATTGAGAGAGTAAAAATAAAAAAACACATCAAATTGTTTTCCTGACATTATTTCAATTTAATTCCGTTATATCTATTCTTAATCTTACACACACTCAACATTCAGCCCACAAACAATCATAATGCGCCGGACATTCCATCTCGAGGCCTAACAAAACATTCAACCTGTTTTATAGAACGTATAAGCTATAGATCAAAATGATGATAAGGCTAACTCAATAGCAGTCTGCAATCAATTTAGGCGCAAAAATGGATTGATTACCTGAACCTGTTAGCAGATACGTCACAACGGCTTTCGTTGAACGCTGACCTGAGTTTGTTAATTGTTTGGTAACAGCAGTATGACGATGGCTTAGAAGTCATGAACTTAAAGAACATATCGTCAAAACAGAAAAATAACTTCAATTGAGTAACACGCGCCGTATTTAAATAACATATAATTTGGCTAATGAAACAGAGAGTGATAAAACTATTGATCAACCTGACAATTTGTGTAATCTTCAATACAAGATGATATAATACACCATGCGCGAATGCGCATCGGCAGAAATTATGCATATACAGATTATTCGCAATCAACGCGGACTAGCGGGGAGAAAATAACTAATGACATTCAAATTAAGGCTAATAAGTGTTTTAACCGGCATCGTTTTGCTTTCTGGTGCTGAAACGACCATGGCCGACGGACATAAGGAAATTACCGTCGCCTACTTCCTGGAGTGGCCGATGCCTTTCCAGTTTGCTAAGGAAACTGGCATGTATGACGAGGCGCTTGGCGCAAAAGTAAATTGGGTGAGCTTTGATACAGGCCCTGCGATGTCAGCGGGGATGGCCTCTGGTGATGTTCAGCTATCAGTGAGTCAAGGTGTGCCACCATTCGTCGTCGCAACGTCGGCGGGTCAAGACTTGCAGATTGTCGACGTGGCTGTTTCTTATGCAGACAATGACAATTGCGTGGTGCGGTCCGAACTTGAGATTGATAAGAATAGCGCTAACGAACTCGCTGGCAAGAAGGTCGCAGTTCCGCTCGGAACGGCTGCGCACTACGGTTTCCTAAAGCAAATGGAACACTTCAATGTGGATCTTGGCAGTTTGCAAATCGTTGATATGGCGCCCGCAGAAGGTGAGGCGGCTTTGAGCCAGGGTGCCGTTGATATGGCGTGCGGCTGGGGCGGTGCGCTGCGGCGTATGCTGAATTCCGGAAATGTTCTGCTGACCGGTGCCGAAAAGACTGAGTTGGGTATTCTTGTGTTTGATGCAACAACCGCGCCGACATCGTTCGTGGCTGAAAACTTCGACATGGTGGCGGCATTCCTTGATGTGACTGCGAAAGCCAATGCGATGTGGGCCGACGAATCCAATCACACTAAAATGCTACCCGTGATTGCGAAAGACGCTGGTATGTCAGAAGACGAAGCAGCAAAAACGCTGGCAACATTTGTGTTTCCAACCGTGGAAGAGCAACTAAGCTCAGCCTGGCTAGGTGGCAACGCCGTGAACTTCTTAAAAGGCGTTGCAGAAGTGTTCGTGGCTGCAGATTCAATCGACGCGGCGAAGGCATCGTATGAAGACAATGTGAACACGGGGCCTCTGTCCCAGTAAGTTATACAATATCTAGTGCTCTGATTAAGGGTGCCACTTGTGCTCATTTTCTGGCATAGTTCGACATGAAGTCAGCGTTAGCGGGAAATGCGTAAGTTATTCCCGCTAACTTGATAAAAGGTAAGTGAGTGTTCAGTCGGGCAATGAACATGTTGTTACACAATGATTATTTCGAGTCTAAAAACTGAAGAGGTGATGATTTTATGGTGTTATTTGAGCGTCTATTTCTGGATGAATACCCTAAAATTGAAATGCGAAATCTCAGTTTGAAGTAAATTCGCGAGTTTTATATTACACAATAGATAAAAATGGAGTGTTGTGAGTTATCATCGCTTAACCAAAATGTTTACAACAATAACAAGAGTCATTCGAGTACTAAGTTTGTAAAAAAATAAGGAAAAATATTCCAAAATAACAAAAAAATCGTAATTCTGGTATAGAAGCCTTACGAAAAACAGTCATTCCCGCTAACTTGGATGAATAATAACGAGTGTCATTCGAACTCTAAGTCTTTAAGAAAACTAGAAAAAAATGTTCCGAAAATAACATTAAAGTCTCAATTTTGGTGCAAAAATTTTACGAAAAATAATTTTTTTAAATTGTGTAACTATATGAAAATAAAAGAAAAAATATTCTAGCGGGAATTGCTGTACGAAAAATAATTTTTCAATTCATCTTAGCTATATGAAATATAAATGAAATATTCTAGCGGGGATTACTGGAGGTATGCACAGTGGTCGGGCTTTTGATTGACGATGTTTCGATGCGTTTTGATTTGCCGAATGGCGGGTATGTTCAGGCGCTCAAAAATGTAACGTTAGATATCAAGTCTGGTGAGTTGATGAGTGTACTTGGCCCATCGGGTTGCGGCAAGACAACACTTCTGAACATTGTGGCGGGTTTTTTGGCTCCGACAAAGGGACAGATCAATTTGAATGATTCTCCTGTGACAGGACCGAGTCCAGAACGCGGAATGGTGTTTCAACAAGGCGCACTATTTGAATGGATGAGCGTACGCGACAACGTGAGTTTTGGACCGGACATGAAAGGAATAAGTCGCAAAGAGAGTGCAGAACGGGTGGAACATCTGCTCGACATTGTGGGTTTGCAAGACTTCAAAGAAAAAGCTGTTTATGAGCTATCCGGTGGGATGCAGCAGCGTGTTGCGCTGGCGCGATGTCTTGCGAACGAACCGGATGTGATTTTGATGGACGAACCATTAGGCGCATTAGACGCGTTGACACGCGAAAAGATGCAGTCGTTGGTTCTTGATCTCTGGAAGGATACGGGCAAAACAATCATTTTGATTACTCACTCTGTCGAAGAAGCACTGCTACTAGGTGAACGCCTGTTAGTCATGGCTCCTCGGCCTGGGCGTGTACACAAGGAGTATCGTCTTCCCTTTGCCGATCTGGGCGTTGGCAATGATTTGCGCGAAGTGAAAAAACATGATGACTATGCCAGCACGCGCGAAGAAATCCTTGAGATGATTTGGAATATGGAAGAAGAGATTATGGGACGTGCGGAGGAAAGCACATGACAGGCTTATTGGTTCTATTCCTATACACAACAGCGTTCTTTGGCACCTTCCTAATCACATCTCATCTTCTACGATCCTATTTTCAGTCTGATGGTTTCACTAAACTCAAAACGGTCACCTTTGGTGATGAGAGTGCTGTTTCAGCAAATCGAGTCGCGTCAATCGTTTCAATTTTAACGGTATTCTGGCTTTGGGTGGCCTTTACAAACTCAGCGATACCTCTGCCGAAACTGCCCGGGCCTTTCCAAGGTGAAGTAACATTTATCTATACAGCAACTTTGGAAGATGGATCCAGCGACGACGCAACAGTGTCGATCAACGTATATCGTGAAGACATACAACAGACTGTGGATTTCGACGGCAACCCAGGTCGTGCTCCTGAAGCAGTCGAGGTTGAGATGGGCGACGGATTTGCCAAAAACGACTCTACAACCGTAGCACGCTATGGCTTTAAAGTGATCAATGTATGGGCGAATGATACAGTTGCTAAGGCAGATGGTTCAGCTGTGACCGCCATTAACGGACAACCTATCAAACCTGGTCAACGCATCAAAATCCCGGAAGGTGAGATTGGTTTGACCGATAAAGGAACACCGACGTTTTCCCCGGCTACTGGCTTGCGCATGGCACGGCTCTATTTGCCTGCGCCGGAAGTCGTTTGGCAGCGGTTTGTCGACTTAATGCAAGACGGTTATCAAGGCTTCACTTTGTGGGAGCACACATATTACTCACTCTACCGTGTGATTGCTGGTTTTCTAATGGGGGCACTTGTGGGGATTCCGATTGGATATGCAATGGGGCTGACCAACTGGTCGCGCGGCTGGTTTGATCCGATTGTGGAATTTATGCGACCAGTTCCCCCGTTGGCCTTAATTCCGTTGATCATCATTTGGTTTGGAATTGATGAAACGGGAAAGATTGCCCTGCTGTTTTTGGCAGCGCTCTGGATTATGATTATTGCAGCACGTTCAGGGGTGTCTGGCGTCGCCATATCCAAAGTGCACGCCGCATACTCGCTTGGTGCTTCCAAATGGCAGATTCTCAGTCGAGTTATTGTGCCAAACTCATTGCCCGAAATTTTCACAGGTGCCCGTGTTGCCATGGGGGTGTGCTGGGGCACAGTTGTTGCGGCTGAACTTGTGGCGGCCGAGGTTGGCCTTGGTAAGATGATTGTAGTCGCTTCAAAATTTCAACTTACAGATATTGTAGTCGTTGGCATCATTCTTATCGGAATCATTGGATTTTTAATTGATGTCGGTATGCGCGCACTTGAAAAATGGCTGGTGCCTTGGAAAGGCCGCATTTAATAACCACATAGCGCAATGGAAATGATTGCATAACTGATATATTGAGACAACCTGCATGACCAAATTTCCGACAACGGCTCGAGTTGCAATAATTGGCGGAGGTGTTATCGGGGTATCGGTTTTGTATCATTTTGCGAAAGCTGGTTGGAGTGATTGCGTATTATTGGAGAAAGATGAGTTAACGGCTGGGTCGACATAGCATGCTGCAGGCAATGTGCCGACGTTTTCGACGTCATGGTCAATGATGAATATGTATCGTTATTCGACGGAACTTTATCACGGGTTAGCTGACGCTGATGATCGCCCAATTAATTATCATGTAACAGGTTCGATTCAGCTGGCGCATACACAGGAGCGGATGCAAGAATTTCACCAGGTGTGTGGTATGGGTCGGTATTAGGGGATTGACATTCAACTTTTCTTTTTAGATGAAGAGAAGTCGATGTATACATTTATGAAAGTACATGATTTGAAGGGGGTTCTTTATGATCCAACGGATGGCGATATTGATTCTGCTCAACTGACACAGGCACTGGCAGCACGCACTCTAGGTGCGCAGGTGCTATGATTTACGCCCGCAACGAAGGTCAGTCGCAAAAATAGTGAGTGGGTCATTCATACGCGGCAAGGGGAGATTTATTGCGAATATGTTGTTAATGCTGCTGGACATTATGCCCAACGGGTTGGTGAGTGGTTTGTGCCTTATGGAGGACAGACGGTTCCGATGGTAGTGATGAGCCATCAGTATATTTTAACGGAAGAGATTCCTGAAATTGCTCTATGGAAGCGGGAAAGCGGTCAAAAGTTACCGTTAATGCGTGATGTGGATGTTTCTTACTATTTGCGGCAGGAAAAAAACGGTTTCAACCTTGGTCCTTACGAAAAGCATTGTCGCGCATGTTGGATCACGCCGGAGGATCCGATACCGGAGGATTTTAGTTTTCAACTTTATCCTGATGATCTTGGTCAGTTAGAGACTTATATTGAGGATGCTATGGCCCGTGTTCCGCTTCTTGGTCAATCTGGTATAACGAAGGTGATCAACGGGCTCATTCTTTATACTCCGGACGGCAATCCGTTGATTAGTCCGATGCCCGGAGTGCGCAATGCGTTTGAGGCTTGTGTTTTCACTTTCGGTATTGCACAGGCTGGAGGCGCAGGTAAGGTCCTTGTGGAATGGGTGATTGACGGTCAGACTGAGTGGGACATGTGGTCTTGCGACCCGCGGAGATATACTGACTATACTGATCGTGCTTATTGTATTGAGAAAGGTCTGGAAGTTTACGGTCATGAGTACGCCATGCATTTTCCGTGGCAGGAATGGCCTGCGGGCCATAACAGGAAGCGTTCTAGCTTGCATTATCAGTTAGAATTAGCGGGGGCGGTTTTTGGTGTCGATTGCGGTTGGGAAAGGGCCAACTATTTTGCGTGTCTGGAGGATGACACGCGTGAAGAACTAGCCCGAACATGGCACCGGTCTGGACCGTGGGAACGGTGCATTCGCGAGGAGTGTGAGGCTGTTCGTGATCATTGTGGTGTGCTGGCGATTCCTGGTTTTTCGCGGTTCAAGATCCAGGGTCCGGGTGCTCGATTGTACCTTGTCAGTTTGACAGCGCCACAATTGCCGCCTAGGGGTTGGTTGGGTCTTGCTTATTTTGCAGATGATCAGGGCCACATTATGACGGAGATGTCGGTATCAGTCTGCGATGAAAACGAAGTACATCTTATCACGGCTGAGTGGCATGATCTTGAATTATTGTGTCGAAACGTGCCTGATGGCATCAGTGTAACGAATCGCACCAAAGCGTTCGAGTGTGTATTGGTGACGGGCCCTGCGTCGCGCGAGATTCTCGCCAGTGTCAACAACGGCCACAATCTTGAAGCCGGGTGGTTATCAGTCAGTCTAGATGGTCGCATTTGTGATAAGGAGTGTGCGATGGTGCGTGTCTCCTTTGCGGGTGAGCTGGGTTGGGAGATTCATTGCCGACCGGAGGATGCCTCGGACATCTGGGATGCCGTGACTGCAGCTGGTGCAAAACCGTTTGGAATGTGGGCGTTCAATTTATTATGTCTTGAAAAGGGTTACCGGGTTTGGAAGAGTGAAATTTCCTTGGACTATATTTTACTAGAAGTAGGCCTTGATCGCTTTATCAATTTGAACAAGCGCATAAACTTTCCCGGTAAGATCGCAATTTTGAATCAACAGCGACAGGGCATTACGAAGCGTTTTGTGACGCTTAAAGTTGACGCTGGAGATGCAGATGCGACTTACATATCGACGCTTTGGTTTAACGATCAAGTGGTTGGTGAAGTGACCTCAGGTGGGTGGGGTTATCGGGTAAATGCGTTTATTGCTCTTGGGATATTGCGTGTGGATCTAGCGGTACCCGGGACGGAGCTCAAAGTGGACATCTACGGGGAGCGTTGCAAAGCCATGGTGCAGCCTGACACTCCGCTCTGGGACACTCAGAATGAAAGGATGTGGGCATGATGCTGTCTGCTGTGACCGATAATATGAGGTTAAGGGCTCTATGGGGTATGCACACTAGTCAACCGATGATCTCAAGAAGACATCCGGTGGCAGTTATGATGGGCGGACGTGATCATGCGTGATGCCGATACGAAACAGATCATCCGGGAGTTTCTCTCAGGTGGCGTTACCTCTGTGACATGGAGCGAGACTTTGGCAGCCGCACTGAAGGGCATGTTTCTCATGCCTCGTAATGACGCGATGGTTTACGGAGATATTCTTGCGTTGGCGGCATGTCGGCACTTTCTGAGCTGGGAGCATTCCTCTTTCATGGAACGGTATTCAATGTGGAAAGCAGCATGGCACAAACAAGCGTTGCGTATGGCGTCATTTGTTCGCATTAAAGCGGAACAACAAGTATTCGATCTCATGATCTGGCTCTATTATGACGGTGTTGCGGAGTATGAGATGATCACATGCTACAAGTGGAAGTGTGTGGAGTTATACTCGTGAGTATACCTCCTAGTGATGCGCGCGCCATAATTATTGGTGGCGGTGTGTCTGGATGCTCGATTGCTTATCATCTTGCTGAGAGGGGTTGGACGGACATCCTGCTTTTGGAGCGTAAGCGATTGACCTGTGGCACGACGTGGCATGCGGCCGGGTTGATCGGGCAGCTGCGCGCCAATAAGAATATGACTCGACTTGCCAAGTATTCTGTTGATCTTTATCGCCGTCTTGAAGCTGAAACAGGTGTGGTGACAGGATTGCGGTCAGTTGGATCTTTGACGGTTGCGTTGACTGAGGACCGGCGTGAAGAAATTTTGCGTCAAGCAGCACTTGCGCGTGCTTTAGGCATTGAGGTAAACGAGGTTGGGGGTCATGAGGTAAAGGAGCTGTATCCCTATCTGAATGTTGCAGACATTGTAGCGGCAGTTCATCTTCCGGGTGATGGCCAGTGTGACCCGACGAACATTGCGATGGCGTTGGCTCGGGGTGCACGGACGAAAGGAGTGAACATCATCGAAGGGGTAAAGGTGACGTCGGTCACCCAAAGTGATCGGAGTGTGACAGGCGTCGACTGGGAAAGCCATGGTGAAACGGGTCACACGAATGCGGAAATTGTTGTGAATTGTGGCGGCATGTGGGCGCGGGAGCTGGCGGCGCGTTCTGGTGTGACATTACCTCTGCATGCATGTGAACATTTTTATCTTCTGACTGAGCCGGTTGATGGTATGGGGCATTTGCCTGTTCTGCGTGTGCCTGATGAATGCGCTTATTACAAATCGGATGCTGGGAAGATGATGCTGGGGGCTTTTGAGCCCCGGGCAAAGCCTTGGGGGATGGACGGGATACCTGAGGATTTTGAATTTGGCATTTTGCCGGAAGACTATGAACATTTTGAGCCGATTCTGGAACGTGCCATGAATCGCATGCCGCTTTTTCAAACAGCGGGCATTCACACCTTTTTCAACGGTCCTGAAAGTTTCACGCCGGATGATCGGTATTATCTTGGAGAGGCGCCTGATCTGGACGGGTACTGGGTGGCTGCTGGCTACAATTCAATTGGTATTGTTTCGTCAGGCGGTGCGGGTATGGCCTTGGCAGCATGGATTGACGAGGGTCGCGCACCGTTTGATCTTTGGGATGTTGATGTGCGGCGGGCTCAACCGTTTCAGCGTAATCGGCAGTATTTGAAGGAGCGCGTGTCAGAATCCGTTGGTCTTCTTTATGCGAATCATTACCCGTTTCGGCAGGTTGAAACAGCGCGTGGGGTGCGACGGTCTCCGGTTCATGGACATCTCAAGGAAAGAGGAGCGGTCTTTGGGGAGCTTGCCGGATGGGAACGGGCCAACTGGTTTGCGCGCGCAGGACAAGAACGCGTATATCGCCATAACTGGGGGCGCCAGAACTGGTTCTGGAATCAAAAAGAGGAGCATATGGCCTTACGTGAGGGGGTGGGTCTTCTGGATATGTCGTCCTTTGGTAAAATCCGTGTTGACGGCCCAGGATCACTCGGCTTTCTTCAACGCGTTTTTGCGGGCGATTTGGATCGTCCGGTTGGCACGATAACTTATGGTCAGATGCTGAACGAACAGGGCGGGATTGAGTGTGATTTGACTGTAACACGGATAAATGAATCGGCTTTTCTCTTAGTTGTTCCTGCAGCGACTGTTCAGCGTGATCTTGCCTGGCTTCGCCGGCATTTGGCCCATGACACATGCGTCATTTTGGATGTCACGGCTGCGGAGGCGGTTTTTCCGCTCATGGGTCCCCAGTCGCGGGAACTGATGCAGGAGGTATCGCCCAATGATTTTTCCAACAGGGCGTTTCCGTTTGGAACAGCCCAGAACATTGAACTTGGAATGGGCTTTGTGCGCGCGCATCGCCTTTCCTATGTCGGTGAACTCGGTTGGGAAATCTATGTTTCCACCGATCAAGCCGCTCATGTCTTTGAGACTCTCCTTGAGGCAGGAGAGAAGGTTGGTTTGAAACTTGCAGGCCTTCATGCAATGGACTCTTGCCGGATCGAAAAGGCGTTTCGTCACTTTGGTCACGACATTACCGATGAGGACCATGTCCTTGAAGCTGGATTAGGTTTTGCTGTCAACACCAGTGCCAAGCAAGCATTCATGGGCCGTGACGCGGTGCTCAAAAAAAGAGCAGCGGGTCTGAAACGTCGTCTTATGCAGTTTATGCTGGAGGATCCCGAACCAATGCTATTTCATAATGAGTCCTTGGTACGCGATGGTGAGATTGTCGGTATTTTAACGTCAGCCAGTTACGGACATATGTTAGGTGGTGCAATCGGATTGGGTTATGTGCCATGTGAGGGCGAGAGTACTGAAGGCGTATTGGCTTCGCGCTACGAGATTGAGATTGCCGGGTGTCGTGTCAAAGCGAAGGCTAGTCTTGCTCCTATGTATGATCCAAAGGGCCGCAGGCTCAAGTCTTAATATGTTTCTACAAAACAGATGTTGGCCACATATAAACAGTATGAAACCATGAGCTGTCGCTCGGGAGGATGTACGGCACGCGTTGCCTTCCGGTCAATACCGCTTAAAGAAAATTTATGGGCAGTCCGTCCCAGCTTGAAGGTTAACCCATCTTTAACATTTTGCAAAAAAGATCTTTTAAAAACAAATATTTAGAAAACTGTATGGCACTACAAACTTCAAACTTATCTCTATATTTCAATAAGTTAACGGAATCGTAGGTCACTACAACGAGTTTTCAAAAATTGCTTTATTATAACTTATTGAAATTAAAGGAAAAAATATTCCGGTAAATCGCAAAAACAATGAAATTTGATGAATTTTTCGAAAATTTTGTTAAAGATGGGTTAAGAGTAAGAAAAAGTCTACAGCATACTAAATATAGGGGGCTTATATATTTAAATCTACAAACACTATAAATAGTGCTTTATATTAAAAAATTTGGAGATTATACACTTAGGTAAACAAACTACCAAATATAGAAAGTGATCAGCAAATTTCTGATTATTTACGCCACTTATAGTGTTTTTTTATTTAAGTATATAAGCCCCAAAAATTTTCTTATCACTTTCTATATATAGTAGTATGCATATTTAATCCCAAAATATATTTTTACGATTTTCATACCAAAATTGAATCAATTTCAAACATCCTACACCCAATATAAATTAATCCAGACAAATTAAGTTCCATTTTTGGCTGACATATTTCTGTTATATTAAATCACTAGGATAACCATCATTAGGCTTAGACCTGCACGACCATATCGTCCTTTGAAATACCGGCGACTTGTAATGGTTTTTTCATTGCGTCGCGACGGAAGGGTTCGCCTAGTTCTTGATTGATCATAGCTTCAATTAGAGTGGTTTTGTTATGCTTCATTTGATTTTCAATCGCTAAGTGTAAAATGGCGGTGAGTTCATCCATGGTGCGTGCGACAACGCCTTGCAATCCGCAGGCCTGCGCGATACGTGCAAAAGATACCTCCGTATTGAGCTCAGTACCAACGAAGTTGTCATTAAACCATAAGGTTGAATTTCGCTTTTCGGCACCCCATTGATAATTCCGGAATACGACATGTGTTATAGGAGGCCACTCATCTCGCCCAATGGCTGTCAGCTCGTTCACTGCAATGCCAAAAGCCCCGTCACCGGCAAATCCGACAACAGGAACATCCGGACAGCCAATTTTCGCGCCAATAATGGCTGGTAAACCATACCCACAGGGTCCAAACAAGCCGGGTGCAAGATACTTCCGGCCGACGTCGAAATCTGGATAAGCGTTCCCGATAGCGCAATTGTTGCCGATATCCGAGGAAATAATTGCGTCACGTGGAAGCGCCTGCTGAATGGCGCGCCAAGCCATCCGAGGGCTCATCCAATCAGGTTGCGCGGCACGGGCGCGAGCATTCCATGTGGTGCCAGAATCATCTTCTTCATGATCCATAGACGCCAGTTGCTGCGCCCAGCGTGATTTAGTTTCGGCAATTCTTGCCGTCCGTGCGTCGCGATTTGAATCACCTGCATCGTCAGATAGATTGCTGAGAATTCCCCGAGCCACCTTGGCGGCGTCACCTACGATGCACACGGTTACTTTTTTTGTAAGACCAATTCGATCTGGATTGATATCAACTTGAATGATTTTTGCATCGGTTGGCCAATATTCCATGCCATAACTCGGCAATGTAGAAAACGGATTGAGTCGCGTTCCAAGGCATAACACAACATCGGCATCTTTAATAAGAGTCATGCCGGCCTTTGAGCCATTGTAGCCTAACGGTCCAACAAAGAGCGGGTGTGAACCGGGAAATGCATCATTGTGCTGATATCCGACGCATACGGCCGCATCGAGTCGCTCCGCCAGCATTTTGGAAGCCTCAATCCCGCCATCCGACAGCACCACACCGCCGCCATTGAGAATAACAGGATTCCGAGCGTTCGAGAGAAGTTCTGCGGTAGCCTTGATAGAGTTTACACCGCCAGGCGATTGCTCAAATTTAATCTGATCTGGAAGTTCGATGTCAATTACTTGAGTCCAGATATCACGCGGAATATTGATCTGTGCTGGCCCGGACAGGCGCTTCGCTTTGCCGATTACACGCGTCAGCACCTCGGCTATGCGTGATGAATCACGAACCTCTTCCTGATAGGCGACCATGTCTTCAAAGAGTTTCATCTGTTCGACTTCCTGAAACCCACCTTGACCAATAGTTTTGTTTGCGGCTTGAGGCGTGACCAACAGCAAGGGCGTATGGTTCCAGTAGGCCGTCTTTACAGCGGTCACGAAATTAGTGATTCCAGGACCATTCTGGGCAATCATCATCGACATCTTGCCGGTCGCACGCGTGTAACCATCCGCCATCATTCCAGCACTGCCTTCATGCGCACAATCCCAAAAATGAATACCAGCCACAGGAAACAAATCAGAAATTGGCATCATCGCCGACCCGATAATTCCAAAAGCATGTTGAATTCCATGGCGCTGCAAAATTTTCACAAAGGCTTCTTCAGTAGTCATTTTCATAGCGGTAGATCCTCAGTTAGTGATAGCATCAATATGTAATGGAAACAAACTGGCACCCCCTTCACTCACACAATACAGGGGGAATTAAAAAGATAAATTGATATAATACATTGTGTTGTTTATAGATTTCAATAAGAACGCATTACGCTATATGCTGTCAAGTTACCTTATAAAATTAAGGCGATGATATAAAAACCTCATATTGTTTATTTATTGATTACTACGTAAAAGTGTGAAATAATTTATTTGGTTAAGGTATAATAGCCTTAATAAATTTAGCTTGTAGTATGCCATACCTACCATAAACAAAGACTTTTGTGTCACTGGTTTAAATCGTCGGTAGTTTAACGTTAGGAGATAGAATGGCCAAAGCAATTCATTCGATGATTAGAGTGCGCGATGAAGCACGATCCGTGGCATTTTATGATGAGGCATTCGGATTGAAAGTTGCCAGTCGGCTTGATTTCCCAGAATTCATATTAGTCTATCTTAGCAATGATGAATCTACTTTTGAGTTAGAATTAACAATTAATAAAGATCAAAAAACCGATTATGATTTGGGAAATGGCTACGGGCATTTTGCCGTTTCTGTCGATAACCTTGATGCCGAGCATATTCGATTTGAGGCTGCAGGTTTGGCACCACGTAAACTTGTTGAGTTCGCTCCAGCTGGAGAGTTGATCGGGCGATTTTTCTTTGTGACAGACCCAGATGGCTACCAAATCGAGGTGCTTGAACGATCTGGACGTTTTCAATGAAAAAAAGGAGGAAAATATATGATAAATCAATGTAAACATAAAGAAATGACGCGACGTCAGCTTTTATCCCGTGCGACAGTGGCAGGAGCATCATTTGTCGTAGGTGCGGGATTCATTGCTGCACCAAATGGCTTGTGGGCATTAGAAGTCAACGCATTAGAACCCGCAACTTTTGCGACACTGGTACAAATGGCACGTGACATTTATCCACATGATAAAGTTGGTGATGCGTTTTATGTGATCGCAGTCAAGGGTTATGATACTGCCGAAAATGCGCCTACCATCATAGCTGGAATTACCGATCTTGATAATCGCTCGCAAACACAAAAAGGCGCAAAATACCTCGATATCGGATGGGAGCGTGATCGGGTCGATATATTACGGTCCATGGAGAACAATTCATTCTTCCAAATGATCCGCGGTGGACTTGTAACAGGGTTGTATAACCAAAAAAGTGTTTGGCCAATCTTTGGCTACGAAGGTTCATCTTATGAATTCGGTGGCTACATTGATCGTGGATTCAACGATATCAATTGGCTGTGAGCCAATAGGGAGGACAACAATATGGCAAATTTTGAATTAAACGACGATAATGTAGTCGTCATCATTGGGACTGGCGCTGGCGGCGGTGTTTTAGCAAATGAATTAGCCCAAAAGGGCATTTCGGTCGTTTCACTAGAAGCAGGCGGACGTCATCTCCCGGATGATTTTATTAATGACGAATGGGATAGTTTTGGACAGCTTGCTTGGACTGACGCCCGAACGACTTCAGGCGATTGGCGTGTAGCAACAGACTTTTCTGGTCTTCCAACCTGGCTCGTAAAATCTGTTGGAGGTGCTACCCAGCACTGGGCAGGTGCGTCGTTACGGTTTCAGGAACATGAATGGAAAACGCGTACCGTCTACGGCCAAGTTGATGGCGCAACATTATTAGATTGGCCAATTGATGCTACTGAAATGGATTCTTGGTACACCAAAGCCGAAGACAAATTGGATGTTACGCGCACTGGTGATCGTCCAGGTTTACCCGGAAATAACAACTATTTGATTTTTGAGAAGGGTGCAAAAGCATTAGGCTATAAAGATGTTCATACCGGTCGAATGGCAATCAATTCGGACGATAAGCGCGACAGGTTAATGTGCCAGCAAACCGGTTTCTGTTTTCAAGGGTGCAAATGGGGCGCGAAATGGTCAGCAGGTTACGTTGATATTCCCCAAGGCGAAGCAACGGGAAATCTTGAAGTGCGTACACATTCTCATGTGGCACGTATTTTGCATAATGCCGCAGGGAAAGTCACGGGCGTTGAGTATTTCGATAAAGACGGCAATTTGCAGATGCAAAAAGCGCGCGTTGTTTGTGTGGCTGGCAATTCCATTGAAAGTCCAAGGTTGCTGCTCAACTCAGCATCAAATATGTTTCCCAACGGTTTAGCGAACTCCTCTGATCAGGTTGGGCGCAATTACATGCGGCATATGACCGGATCTGTATATGCCGCATTTGAAAAACCTGTCAAAATGTGGCGTGGCACTACGATGGCGGGTATTATTCAAGATGAATCACGACACGACCCATCACGTGGGTTTGTCGGCGGCTATGAAATGGAAACGTTAGCACTTGGTCTACCGTTTATGGCAGCTTTCTTAGATCCCGGTGCGTGGGGACGTGAATTCACAACGGCACTTGACGCTTACGAAAACATGGCTGGTATGTGGCTCGTTGGTGAGGATATGCCCCAAACAGATAACCGCGTTACGCTCAACACGGATGTAACTGACCAATTTGGACTTCCGACACCTAACGTGCATTTTTCTGACCATGAGAATGACATTCTAATGCGAAATCATGCTTACAAACAAGGTCAGGCGGTTTATGAGGCCGTTGGTGCCACACGTACGTTCCCAACACCACCCTATCCTTCAACTCATAATCTTGGAACCAACAGAATGAGCGATAATCCAGAGGAAGGTGTCGTAAATAAATGGGGTCAAACACATGATATTGAAAATCTATTTGTCTCAGATGGATCACAATTTACCACTGGTGCTGCAGAAAATCCTACTTTAACAATTGTTGCATTAGCAATACGTCAAGCTGATCATCTTGCCCGCGAAATGAGTGCAGGCGATCTTTGATTTGAGCTAAACATCAACTAAAATTTGCTAAAAGCCTTTAAGCACCGACTTTTTGTCGGTGCTTGAAATTTACTGATTTTAGTGTAACCATTTCACTACCAAGTGATAAAGCACCTAAATTTGTAGACTTAAGTCGTTAACTTGGCGAGAGAGAAATTTGGTGTCAAGAGAGCAATTCTTAGACAGTTTAGTAAGAGTTTTTGACTGCAAATCAAGAGATCGCTCGAAAAATTTCAGTAAACTCACGGACACCTTTACATACTAGATGTAGGGTTTAGACTTATAAATAACTGATTTATGAAGATAAAATCTTAGTCTCAGACTTTACAATTGACAATTTTAATGTATTCTATAATTTATTCAATTCTTATGATTGTTTCATCAGTCATTCCCGCTAACTCGGGTGAATAGTAACGAGTGGTATTCGAACTTTAAGTCTTTGAGAAAACTAGAAAAAAATGTTCTGAAGATAGCATCAAAGTCTCAATTTTGGTACAGAAACTTTACGAAAAATAATTTTTTAAATTGCATAACTGTATGAATAATAATTTATACAACTCTAGCTTCTTGAAATTTAGGAACTATGAACGGTGCCGGAATAGAATATTCTGGAGTAGAACTCACAGTTCTTTCAGGTTCCAGTTTTATTTCCATGCCTAATTTTGCAGTTTCAATGTCTAATTTTGAAGCGTTCTCAAACATATCCCAATATTCTTTTGGAGATTTCGGTATATCTTCCAGACTTCCATTTAAACTTCTTCTATAAGCATCTTCTGCTATAAGAGTTTTCATTAAAGAAATCATGGCTTTTTCGATAGTATCTCCTTGACCTACGACATCATGTTCTAGGCATTGTGCGCACCAGGCTAAATTTACTTCATGTAAATGGTCTTTGATCATTAAAACATTGAACGTTTTCACGACACTAAATCCTTCTTTTTCTTCCATTAAAATTTGCATAATTAAAACAAATAATCGGTTTGACTATTACAATATTTTATTTATACCCAATGTTACATTTATGAAACAACAGTAATTCCCGCTAAAATATTTCATATATTTACACGATTTAAAAAAATTATTTTTCGTAAAATTTCTGCGCCAAAATTGAGACTTTAATGTTATTTTTGGAACATTTTTTCTATTTTTCTCAAAGACTTAGAGTTCGAATACCATTCGTTACTATTCACCCAAGTTAGCGGGAATTGCTTGGTATCGCCCAAAGGAGGTTGTATTATGAAGGATGTGCGCATGAGATGACCTTTCCATGGTTCGACTCTGGCGAAGATTTACTGATTTGGGGCAAATCTTGGTGGTTATTGCTGGTATTGTCCCAAATACCCGCAATCTTCGCCAGAGAAAATGATAAAAGAGTCAATTTATTCAGCGTTTAATACTGATTTTTAGGTTTTTTTACAGACACTAACGTCTGATTCTGTTCAATTTTTTGTCAATTTCTCTTTCCAATATTTAATTTGTAGGCGGACTTGATCAGGTGCAGTACCGCCGTAAGAATTGCGCGATTGGACTGAGTGATTAACATTTAGTATACTTAAAATCTCTTCAGTAATGTCTGAATATACAGATTTCATTTCTGAAAGCGTTAAGTCAGTTAAATCACATTTTTTTGTTTCTGCAAGCGCAACTAACTGACCAGTAACGTGATGTGCCTCTCGAAAGGGTAAATCAAGTTTTTGAACCAGCCAATCAGCTACATCGGTCGCTATCGAAAAGCCTTCGCTTGATGCAGCGGCAAGTATTTCTCTATTGACAGTAATATTGCTCAAAATTCCTGTCATTGTCTTGAGAGCCAGAAACCAGTTGTCAGCCGCATCAAACACGGGTTCTTTATCTTCCTGCATATCTTTTGAGTAGGCAAGTGGTAGCCCCTTCATAACGATCAATACACCAACATATGCACCTAGAAGCCGTCCGACTTTCGCACGCACTAATTCAGCTGCATCTGGGTTTTTCTTTTGTGGCATGATAGAGGAACCTGTCGAAAAACGATCATTAAAGACAATAAACTTGAATTGAGCCGAAGACCAAATAACCAATTCTTCGGCCAAACGGCTAAGATGCATTGCGTTTATGCTTGCGACACTTAAGAATTCAAGGACAAAATCCCGGTCGCTGACGGCGTCTATTGAATTCGCTGATGGCCTGTCAAATCCAAGCGCACGAGCGGTCATATGTCTATCTATGGGGAAAGATGTCCCTGCTAAAGCAGCGGCACCAAGGGGACATTCATTAAGGCGAATTCTTGCATCAATAACACGCGACAAGTCTCTGCCAAACATCTCAACATAGGCCATCATGTGATGACCCCAGGTTACCGGTTGCGCCGACTGTAAGTGAGTGAAACCGGGCATGGTCCAGTCGGCTCCGTGTTCTGCTTGTGAAATTAATACTCGAATTAAGTCCTTCAACGCACATCCTGCGGCATCCCAGTGATCACGTACCCACATTTTTAGATCGGTGGCAACTTGATCATTTCGCGAGCGGGCAGTATGGAGTTTTCCAGCTTTGTCGCCGACTATCTTCTTCAATCGTGCTTCCACATTCATGTGGATGTCTTCAAGAGATGTCGAAAATTCGAAAGAATTATTGTTAATTTCTGACAAAATAGTGAGCAGACCTTCTTGTATCGCTTCGGCATCACTACTTGAAATGATACCTTGCGCCGATAACATCGCAGCATGGGCACGTGAACCTTCAATGTCTTGAGTGGCTAATCGTTTGTCAAAATCAATTGAAGCATTTATGGCTTCCATAATTGGGTCAGATGCCTCGGTAAATCGACCACCCCACATTGGATTTGAATTTTTCTTTGTCATTACACGGCTTTCGACATGAAATTAAAAATAGTACTTTTGCTTCTTTATATCGGGCTGAGCACTGTTGCAAATGCCACAACGGTCTCTTCTATCGAATCAATTCGTAGCGGCGATATGAAAAAATTAGTATTTCTTGATCCGCCTCAACCAGTTTCAGAAGCTAATTTTTCTTTGGGGGATGGTTTAGGCAACGCGACATTAGGTGATTTTCGAGGTAAATGGATTCTCTTGAACTTTTGGGCAACTTGGTGTGCACCATGTAAGAAAGAAATGCCGATGTTATCCGAAATACAGATACAGTATGGAGGAGAAAACTTTGAAGTCATTACTTTAGCAACGGGAAGAAATTCTGCGCAAGGGATTGCAAATTTCTTTTCTAAAGCAGGTATTTCTAACTTACCGCATTACCATGATCCAAAGCAAAATGTTGCGAAAGAAATGAGTGTTTTTGGACTACCGACTACGATGATAATTGATCCAAATGGGTTTGAAATAGCGCGATTACGTGGTGATGCTGATTGGTCTAGCAACAGTGCAAAGAGGATTATTGAGATATTGATTGCTCAGTCTGGGCGGTAAACATTGCGTTCCGCCGTTAGTTTTGGGTTAATTCTGATACCTTTGAGAATTCAGTTCCGCTTTTTTTATTCTTAGTTCCAATATTAGGCTTAACAGGAACTTGCTTTTAGATTACTAATGGCTTAATAATTTATTTTTTGAGGAGGTAATTTATGAAATTTAATCAAGTTATTTTTAGTGCTTTTTTTAGTGCTTTTTTTGCGACGACTACCGTTGCAAGTGACAATTTATCGAAGTTGCAGAATATGCAACGTACCGATGCGACATTTACAAAAATTAGTCAGGAAGGCGAGCGGGCTGATGCATTGAAGGATATCCTTCAATTTATTAATCTGCCATCTGGGTTTGAGATTAGTTTGTATGCAGTTGTGCCTGATGCGCGATCTATGGCTATGGCGCCTCAAGGAACTGTTTTGTTCGTTGGTACACGTAAAGACAAAGTGTGGTCGGTAGTTGATCGGGATCGCAATCGTATTGCAGATGAAGTAAAAGATTTTGCGCCATCAATCACTTTTGATATTCCAAATGGGCCATGTTTCTCGCCAGATGGGTTTCTTTACGTCGCTGAACGGAATCGAGTTTTAGTATTTCCGGCGGCCGAGTTTTTTTTCGAGAGTCCTGATATTGCTGTCGGAGAAGTGGTTTCTCAGGGTAATCTTATTCCTGAAGAAGAGGAGAGTTTCAATCATTCTGCCCGTGTTTGTGATATTGGCCCAGACGGAAAACTATATATTTCACTTGGGCAACCACATAATGTACAGCCTGTAGATAAATTAGAACTATACGACAGAATAGGAATCGGCGGAATCATCCGCATGAATACAGATGGTTCAGATCGCGAGGTGTATACGCATGGTGTTCGAAACTCGGTTGGACAGGATTTTAATCCTGTGACGGGGGAATTATGGTGGACCGATAATCAAGTTGACGGTATGGGAGATGATATCCCACCCGGTGAATTAAATCGGCAAACTGTTGCGGGGCAGCATTTCGGTTTTCCATGGACTAACTCACGTGTTGAAATCCCGATGTATAAGGAAGTCCCGCGACCAGAGGGTATTACTTTTGTTGAACCTCAACTCGAATTAACTGCGCATGCTGCCGATCTTGGTATGCGCTTTTATCATGATGACAGTTACCCTGAACGCTATCATGGTGGCATTTTCTGGGCGCAACATGGTTCATGGAACCGCACAACACCTGTTGGTGCACGAGTGATGTTCACTGCACTTGATGCGGATGGCAACGCGGTTGGAGCGGAAGTATTTGCAGATGGGTGGCTCAATGAAGCGACTGGCGAATATCGCGGGCGACCGATGGACATTGAATTTTTGCCTGATGGATCAATGCTTATATCAGATGATTTTGCCGGAGCTATTTGGCGGATTGCTTATAGTCCAGCTAATCAATGAAGTTAATGTATTTGCTCGGCGGGTTAATGCTCGCCGGGTATCTCGAAGTTGGCGCGGCTGATCTAACGACCGGGCGTCTTGTTGCTGGGATGTGTCAAACATGTCATGGTATTAACGGTTTTGCACCTATTCCAATTGCGCCCCACATTGGCGGAGAGCCTCAGTCTTACATAAAAAATCAACTCATGGCTTATAAGAATAGTGAGCGTGACCATGAGATGATGACGATCATTGCTACAAGTCTATCAATTCAACAAATTGAAGACGTTGCTGCGTGGTATGCCTCGCATACTGCAACCGCTCGCCTTCCAAGTGAAGTGAGTGAGGCTGATGCACCCAGTGCTTGTATTTCATGTCATGGTGTTGAAGGGATTTCATTGGTTGAAGATGCTCCTAATTTGGCCGGTGAAGTTAACATTTATCTCGCAACTCAATTGAAGGCATTTCGATCTGGCAAACGACAGCATGAGATAATGACGGATATTGCAGCTGAATTATCAGATGATGAAATTCGTGACATTGCTAACTGGTATGCAAATACTTTACTGAAGATTGAACGGCCTCAGTAAAAAGTTTATAATAAAATGAATGCCGATTTTGAAATTCGTTTTGGCTGATGATATTATTATTTACAATATTCAGGGTATTGTTTCAACGAGTGAGTCGCTGGCATGCGATTGTATGTTTTGACCTTGTACTAAATGTAATAGAAAGTGAGTTTCTGTATTTTTTGCATGAAAGGAGTGGCATTGTTTGTAGTAAGTATGCCACTTTATTGATTTTAAAAAAAATTATAATGGATATATTTCATGACCGAAGTTGTAATCGTTTCTGCAGCCCGCACTGGTGTAGGCAGTTTTGGTGGTTCTTTTGCTAATACTCCCGCACATGACTTGGGATCCGTGGTTTTGAAAGCTGTAGTAGAACGTGCTGGCATAGAAAAATCAGAAGTTTCTGAAACTATTTTGGGACAGGTTTTAACCGCAGCACAAGGTCAGAATCCAGCTCGCCAGGCTCATATCAATGCGGGTTTTCCTATGGAAAGTGCAGCGTGGGGAATAAATCAAGTTTGTGGGTCTGGATTGCGGGCAATTGCTTTAGGTGCACAACATGTACAACTTGACGATGCGCAAATTGTGGCCGCTGGAGGTCAGGAAAATATGACATTATCGCCTCATGCTGCGTCATTGCGTGCTGGTCATAAAATGGGCGACTTAAAGTATGTTGATACAATGATCCGTGATGGTTTATGGGATGCGTTTAATGGATATCATATGGGTCAAACTGCCGAGAATGTTGCGCAACAGTGGCAGATTTCTCGTGATGTGCAGGATGCTTTTGCCGTAAATTCTCAAAATAGAGCAGAAGCGGCTCAGAAAGCTGGAAAATTTGATGAAGAGATTGTTCCATTTCGAATTAAGACTCGTAAAGGCGAAATTATAATGGATAAAGACGAGTATATTCGTCATGGTGCTAACATGGAGGCTATGAAAAAGCTACGACCAGCGTTCATAAAGGATGGCTCCGTTACAGCTGCAAATGCATCTGGGTTAAATGATGGAGCGGCAGCGGTTCTTTTGATGAAAGCTGATAACGCAGAAAAACGCGGCATTGAACCGCTTGCACGTATTGTAGCATACGCGACTGCCGGTCTTGATCCGTCAATAATGGGGGTTGGCCCAATTCAGGCGTCTAGGAAAGCTCTTGATAAGGCTGGTTGGAATGTTGATGACCTTGATCTTGTCGAGGCCAATGAAGCTTTTGCAGCACAAGCTTGTGCCGTCAATAAAGATATGGGCTGGGATCCAGAGATCGTAAACGTTAATGGTGGTGCAATTGCAATAGGACATCCGATTGGTGCCAGCGGTGCGCGAATTCTTAATACATTATTATTTGAAATGAAGCGTCGGAAAGCACAAAAGGGATTAGCTACACTATGTATTGGCGGCGGTATGGGTGTTGCAATGTGTATTGAGCGCGTAAACTAAACCATTTATTTTTTTCTGTTAATGGTCTATGGATTGTAAATCAAATGTGGTGTGAGAAATACTCTTGGTTGTGCACTAAATTCAATAAAGTAAAAAAGGAAAATTACAATGACGCGTGTTGCACTTGTCACTGGCGGAAGCCGCGGAATCGGTGAGGCTATTTCAAAACAATTGAAGTCCGAAGGCTACAGTGTTGCTGCAACTTATGCTGGCAATGATGAAAAGGCGGCAGCATTCTCAATTGAGACATCAATAAAAACCTACAAATGGGATGTTGCAGATTATGAAAAATCTGCCAATGGAATAAAACAGGTTGAGAGTGATTTAGGACCTATAGACATTGTGGTTGCAAATGCCGGAATTACGCGCGACGCAATGTTTCATCGCATGACACCCGAACAATGGAAAGCGGTGATTGATACCAACTTAAATGGTGTGTTTAATACTGTTCATCCAATTTGGCCTGGAATGCGTGAACGAAAATATGGTCGCGTAATTGTAATTTCTTCTGTAAACGGCCAAAAAGGTCAAGCAGGTCAAGTTAATTATGCAGCAACGAAGGCTGGCGATCTAGGTATCATTAAGTCACTTGCGCAAGAAGGTGCCAGATCAGGCATCACGGCCAATGCTGTGTGTCCTGGATACATTGGTACCGAAATGGTTCGTGACATTCCTGAAGATATTTTAAATTCAAAAATTATTCCACTTATTCCTGCAGGGCGTTTGGGAGAACCGCATGAAATTGCACGGTGTGTTTCATTTTTGGCCTCCGAAGAAGCTGCGTTTATCAATGGATCAACGATTTCAGCAAATGGTGCCCAATTTTTTGCATGAAGAGAGCAATGTTGATTATTGATGATCTATTGCTAATTTCGATGATTAGTTCTGTAAGGCAAATTGATTCGTTTGGCGTTTACGCACAAGAAATTTCAGGCGCAAAAGCCAAGTTACGATATTTCTGAACGCCTGTGCGCGTTCTTGGTGTGCTTTTTCGAACGCCTTGCGAGCAGCAGGGTACATTGCAACTTCTAACATTTTGATTCTCCATCTTTAAAAGTTGGTTTTCTTGTTATAGAATATGAGCTGTTAAATAGCGTTTTGCAAACGAGTCTTTCAAAACTTTAAGTTTAGTTTTTCTAAAGTGAAATGAGCGATCGTCTACCACCTTTAACGGCTTTAAGGGCATTTAATGCGGCAGCGCGGCATGTATCATTTTCAAAGGCAGCTGCTGAATTAAATGTAACGCCAGGCGCATTGTCCTTACAAATTAGAACGCTTGAAGAGCATTTAGGGAAGCCTTTGTTTCGCAGGCTTAACCGAGCGGTTGAACTTACCGAGGCTGGTCGTACGCTTGCGCCGGGCATTGATGACGCATTTCAAACTATGATGGCATCCTGGCGAGCGACACGTCGGTTGAATAATATGAGAATCTTGAATGTAACGGCAGGTCCGGCATTTACGGCTAAATGGATGGCTCCTCGACTTTTTCAATTTGCACAAACGCATCCAGAAATTGATTTGCGGTTTTTCGCCACATTACGACTGTTAGACCTGCAACGCGATGAAATAGATGTTGCCATACGTTTTGGGTACGGACCTAATGAAGGCTTTTTTTCGATACCATTGGCATTTGAATGGGTTACGCCCGTGATGATACCAGGTTTGGTTGATCAATTTCCAACACCAGAAAGTCTTTCGGGCGCAACTCTTATTTTTGATCAATCTTTAGATTTTCTTCGCCCGTCTTGTGACTGGTCCGCATGGTTTCGGGCAGTTGGTATTAATGTTGAGCCAGAACAAGGGCCAAGGTTTTCACAAGCTGATCACGCTTTGGATGCGGCATTGGCGGGTGTAGGCGTTGCTTTGGGGAGACGAGCATTAGTTGTTAAAGATATTGATGAGGGGCGTTTGGTTGCGCCTTATGGAGTTGCGTTGAAGACTGAAGCGCAGTTTAGATTTATTTGCGCAAGCGGCGCAGAAAACCGTCCTCACATTAGAGCATTTCTTGAATGGATATTATCGGAAGTCGATAAACTTAAGCATGTGTCAGAAGGATTGAAAATCATAGCGCTGGAGTGAATAGAACGGTTGCTCGTGACAACGTATTTTCCGACTGCTCGTCATAATCAATTCTATACTCGTAGAGCGTGCTTACGACAGGGCTTGCTTAAGGAGAAATATAATCTTTCAGTGAAATTGAAGCTATGGTTATGAACTTGTTTCTTTTCTTCAGTAAGGCGTTTTGAATTTTTTTAGCAGACCACTCAATTGTCAAAACTGCTACTTGTCAGATGAGATTGACCTCACTATTCGCTAACATGATGTTTTCAATCTCATCTTTAAAAAAACATCGTTAGTAGATTTGACAGATATTATTTTCCAGAATTTTTGTTAAGTTTGAGTCCGTCATTAAAGAAATGAGCAGGTATGTTTTCCGTATTAATATATTTAGGCTGGTGCAGCGTTATTTTTGAATAATAGATATGTAATTCTTAAAATTATACTGATGCGATTTGCTATGGAATTTCCTACTAAATAGTATCTGCTAAAAAAGTCTAAATTATCTAATAAATTGCTCAAAACCATTTTCTGTTAGTCATCTCTGACGAAGATTTCTGATATTAGGTACAATTTCTTAATATTTTACAAGATTTCCATCGAATCAGCTAATCGATACTAAATTGACGAAAAAGCATTCTCATATTTCGGTTGAGTTAATACGGTGATAAATGTGCTATTATGCATGGCAAGCTCTTGAAATTTGTGAAAAAGGGTTTTTTTTAAGATAGATATTAAATATCAATCTTTTTTCCTTCTAAACAACAATTTTGTTTCGCGATGACGAAATTTTGGACAAAACTGCTGCTGAATGCATATATACGAGTGAAATACTAAGATCATTTTTGTCAAAATCTGGGGCGCAGTGGTAAGAATAGACATTTAGATCAAATTAGTTTGATAGCCTCTCAATTTCTTCTTTCAGTTTTAATTTTTGTTTTTTTAGTTCGACAATTTGAAGTGCGTCATAACTTGGTGAACGTTGCGCTTCTTCAACTTGCATATCAAGAATTTGGTGCTTTTTCTTTAATTCCGATAAATGCGAACTCAGGCTCATTAACTATTCTCCTCAAGTTTTTAATGTAGAAAAAATTTAAATGATAAGCGTACTTCAAGTAGCCTTTGACATTGAGCGTAACGATTGGAAATACGAGATTCTTTACACACATAATTAAATAAACTATTGACTTGAAGTTTCAAGCACAGTTTACGGTTTAGGCGATAGCGAGTTCAATTCAACTTTATGAATCGAGTTGAATTTGCCTTCATATGAAAAATTAGACTTGGCGTTAGAGGGTGTGTTATGTGTGAGTTCTTTAGTGTTTAATGCACGGAACGTCCAATTATCATCAGCATGGTAATGTTCTGGTCGAGTCGAAATGTTGATAAGTGTTAGCACATATCAATTTTCTTAAAATTCAGTTTAATTGAGTCACTTGCAAAAGTCGGCGTCAGGTTTCGATTGTGATGGCGGAAGAAAGGGGTGAGGTGAAATTTTAGCAATCGCTCTATGGATACAAGCCCTAAGAAGTCGATTTACTCGACAAAACCAGCTCATATCATCACCATATAGGGAATCATGCGAACATTCGAGCCAGCGGAACTCGTGGGCTCGCACGTCCACGCCAAAGACAGAATGAAGGGTGCTGTTAGGTGCGCAGTCTTCGTCATTGATCAACGGTCAGGGCGAAGATTCCCAAAAACAAATGACAGACGATATTCGTCGCACTTCGAACCCGGAGAGGAATCACTGTCATTTCTTTAAGAGGATGGACTCTTCCTGATAAGAGGCTGTCTATTTTTTTAAAGTGGTTGTCGTTTGATTGGCGTTGTGATCGGTGTTGCTTTTATGTTGTGGATTGTGAGTGTTTCCACGTGTTGGCGGTTTTGCGGGAGCGCCGTTCACAGGAGCGATGGGGTCGTACAGTGGTCTGAACACGCAGGATGGCGTTGAGCACACGGCTGAGGGTGGTGGCCAGTGTGTGTGCCTGTGTGAGGATGACCTCTTTGAGGTTTCGTGCCATCACGGCGAGGGCGTTGGTGACGTTTATCTGGGTGTGTGGGGTGGTATCTGTGACGGGTTCATGGGGAGAGAGATCACCCTGGCTGGTGAACAGCCGTGTCATGGCGACGAGAGTGAAGTGAGCGTAGAGTTCCTGGCGTACGCCGCGTTCGCTTTTGCTGTGGACGTGTTCAAGGGTGGTGGTGTGTTTGAGGGTTTTATAAAGTTCTTCGATGGACCATCTTCCGTGATAGAGGTCTGCAAGAGCGTTGAGGGGGTACGCTTGGGGGTCGATCACTGTTGTTGCCAGCACGAAGCAGCTGTCTTTGATGGTATAGTGCACCAGGCGGAGAGGGATGGGGTGCTTGGGTGGCGTGATGCTGTTGGCGTGCCTATTGCGGAGGGCGTCCTTTGGCGGCATGAAGTTTAGTTGGACATCGTCTTGATCTCCCTTGCGGAAGGAGTTGAAAGCGGTGACGGAACTTTTGGGGATGCGGAACACCGGATGGATGTTGCGCTGGTGCAGGACGGTGAGGAGTGTAGAGGAGAAGTCTCTCCGATCAAAGACCATGACATCGCTGGGTGAGAGGGCGTGAAAATGCTGCTGAACTGCGGTACGTTCATTGAAGTTGGCGGTCAATACGACGTCAAAGGGCATGTGATTGGTGAGCCGATTAAGACAGGATCATACCCCTTGTGGATAAGAGGCGTTTTCGTTCGGGAGCGGGTATTCCTGATCCAACAGCGTGCGGGGGAGGTTCAGCTTGCTGCCACCCGTGGCAAAGGTGCGATGTTCGTGCCAGGTGGGATGATGGATATCATGGGCGCGGATGTCACGATGAAAGTCACGGAAGATATCTTCATGCGCCCGCGCGCGGGCTTTGACGATGGCGGAGGCGGTCAGGGCACGCTGAGACGCTGGCATGGCTCCCTTAAGCATCAGCCACTACGGTTGTATCGCCATGACGTCCGCCGGAGAGGACGAGACGGAAGGTAAAGAGCATGACGATCAAGGTGGTGATGGGCCATCCGTGTGGCGGCATTGATCATGCGGGACCATAGGGCGGTAAAGGGAGGATCTTCCCGCAGCGCTGTGCGTTTTGCTTGTTGACGGTTGCGCGTTGAGAGGGGCTTTTTCTCCCCTTTTGAGAAAGGCGCGGAAGTTCGGGTCAAACGGTTTAACAGTGATGTCTTTTGCTGGTTTGCTCTTTCCCTGTCCGGATGTTACTCGATGCGCTGCCCATTGGCGGCTTTGTCACAGGCACCGTCAAACTGTGTAGGGTCGACGAAGGTCTCGCACAGGTCGGGGAGTTCCCGATGGGCCATACAGAGCATCTTGGACGCCAGATGGGTGACCTGCACTCACGGCAGGATCAAAAACGGCTGTTCGACAGCGCAAGATGTATGTGGCGCTCCCGTTACGCTCGGCTCCATCCCATCCCATCCCGTCATCGCGCTGCGACCTCAAACAACAAGTTCGCGAGGATACGACCGTCTCGGTCCCGAACATACCACCGGAGGGACGGACCAAAAGGACGCGGGCCTGCCCAATCATAATCGCGCTCCTAATCGCGGGCTGCGGATCCGAAGCTCGCACATGTACAACAAGCTTTCGCGTGTCAGCTGTCCCTTGACGCGGCGCTGGCAAGGTGAGAATGCCTTGCGCTTCTCAATGTTTGAGGAACCGTCAGCCTGCGGCCAGCCGATACGCTCCTTTCGGGGTCGTCCCGTTTAGATACTCGCAAATCGTCAGAGCTCACGCGCGACGGCTGTCGTTCGGGAACAGGGCAACGGTCTCATGGACATCCGCAATCTGCTGCCGCGTGAAGCGACCGCCGAGGAAGGTTGTAGACGTGAGGGCCATCATCTGAGGATCTATAGGTCTCCCCTCCGTAAAAGGGTTGATGGTGAAGCCTATGTGACATAAGCATATGAGGATGCCGACTACTTTTTTAAAAATAATCGGCCATAACATCATGCAGTGAGGCATAAAAAATCACACCAATACGCCATAAATCTAATGAAATGCCATTGTTTTCCCGTATGGTGGGTATGTCCATTATCGCGGACCATTGGGTGTGGTTGGAA
>JAPORV010000276.1 GCA_026710055.1 Aestuariivita sp. | reverse complement strand
AAAACTTTCGTCCATTCGGGTTCATTATTGTGCCTCATATGTTATCACCTCATCCGTCGTTGATGTTGCGACCTCAGAAACGGCCCTGCTCAAACCAATTGGGATGTGGTATTGTTATCAGTGAGACGACTCACTATCATTCACTACGAATAGGATAACAATTTACCAGCTTCTAACATCAATTCAATGATGTTGGTATACTAGTATAATCGGCCTTTGCTTTTGAACCTAATTTCGATGTGAAGCGGTGTTTGATAAATTTCATTGGTTAGTTTTTAATTAACGTCGCCAACTTTCGGTTCCAATAAGTGCTATAACGACCAACGTCTCAAATCTACCAAGAATCATTACTCCAGCAAGTAAGATTTTCACTTCAGTAGTGAGGTCGATTAAGCGCAATTCACCAGCACTGACAACTTCGATTAAGGGACCAGTTGTAGATAGCATCGATATAGTAAGTAAAACTGAATCTTGAAAATTTATCCCTAATAAACTTAATAATACAGTTATTATTGCTAATGATAAAGCAAATAACATAAAAAAAATCCAAGCAACAAAGGCATTATTTTTATTGATTACCCAACCACCAGTTGTTCGATTCGCAACTGATGATGGATGGATTAACCTTTCAATTTCACGCATGCCATTCAAGTACAATATATACACACGGAATAACTTCACGCCGCCAGCAGTTGTCGCAACGCCACCACCGATTAAAGCTAATCCCATTAGAATTATTCCGGGAGGGTCAAGGTTTGAGACACTTTGTGCGAGAGACCACTCTGCGCTCTTAAAGCCAGTGGTTGTTAGAAAAGACAAGACGGTAAAAATATTCGCCCAAAATAATTTCATCGCTTGAATGACATCGTTTGCCATTGAAATGTCAACATAATAATTTAAACTTTGTGACGTGAGTAGGATGGAAGTGATAGCAAGTATCATTAGCCCTAATTTAAATTCTGGATCTTTAAAAATACGTATATACTGAACAGTTGCGAAATTTACGGAAAAGGTCAGCCGAGATAAGGCGAAAAGTAGGAAAATTGCCATTAAGAGCTCGCCTATGATTCCAGTGCTTGCGTTTTCAAGTCCACCGACTGAAGATATCCCGCTTGTTGACATAATCGACATTGCATGAATCACCGCAATTGTTGACCCTTCACCGACCAAAACCAATAAAATCCAAAGAATAATGGTTAATGCAGTATAGGTTGGTGTCAGTAATCGGGCAGAATCAACGAATTTATTACGTGAGTCACCCGACTGAGGTATCGTACGTTTGTCAGAATAAGATGTGTTGATCGTGTTATTTTCAAAAGTATCAATACCAAAGGGTACCAAAATTCCTGCTGCTGAAATCCAAATCACAAGTCCTCCCATCCAGGCTACCATGGCGCGCCAAAGGACTAATGTACTATTTGATTGGTCAATATCGCCCAGAAGACCCACTCCCGTAGTGGTCATGGCACTTACCATGTCTACATACGCATTTAAGAAATCCGTATCTTGGGCTGCATCGTGAACTGGTACTGCAAAGTAAATAGGTGCTGTAATAAATATAGCCAATAGTGATAGGAGTTGTCCAAAATTATCATTTTTAAGGCGATTACTTGAGAGTACAGTTGTCACCAAACCAAACAAAATCAGCCCCAATGTTCCTGCATAAAAGAAAGAACGCGACATTGAGTGATTATCGTTAATTAAGGCATGCGTTGCCGGAATGTAAGTTGATAGTGCAGCAAGCACCATTAGCTGGAGAAATAACGGTACTCTATTCCAAACTTTTGTGTATGCTCGCTGTTTCATTCCTAAAAGAAGTCTATTGAAACCTGCATTAATTTTTCAACTTCTGGCACATCGGCTGTTAGTGCGAAGATTGCGATGATATCTCCGGTTTCAATTCTTGTGTCTGCAACAGGACAAATCATAGTATCATTTTTTTTGATACCACCGATTAATACACTTTCAGGAAAATTTATGTCGGCTAATCGCTTTCCAGCCATTGGTGAGGTTGAAAGTACTTCGGCCTCAATCACTTCAGCTTCGGCATCGCCGATGGAGTAAACCTGTTTTATACGTCCATATCGGATATGACGTAAAATTGAGCCGACGGTAATTGCCCTAGGGTTAATATAAGCATCTATACCCAATGGCCCCATAAGTGGCAGTAATGTCGGGTCATTAATTAAAGAAATAGTCATTGCACAACCTGCTGCCTTAGCGCGAACGGCTGCCAGCATATTGGTCTTGTCATCATCGGTTACCGCGAGCAGCGCGTCAGCGCGTGTGATTCCAGCTTCATTGAGCATAGAACTATCTAATCCATCGCCATTCAAGACAATTGTGCGTTCAAGTTGTTCCGCTGATCTTTCCGCACGTTTTCGTGACTTCTCAATGACCTTGCCTCTGATTCGACTAGTTTTAGTTTCGAAGGTTTTGGCAACTTCTAGCCCAACATTTCCACCACCAACAATGATAACGTTCTCTCGACTGCTTTGAGACTTCCCAAAAATCTTCATCGTTCGTTCGATATCGTCAGCGTGAGTAAACAAATAACAATCATCTCCTACAAAAAGTTGATCATTTGGATCTGGAGAAAATAAGTTATTATCACGCCGTACGGCCATTACAATTGTACGCAAAGTAGAGAATATTTCTGTTAATTGTCTTAATGGAGTGTTCACAATTGGACAATCTTCGGCAATGCTAATTCCAATAAATTGCGCTCTCCCATTCATGAAGGTTTTGATATCAAATGCTGATGGAGAGGATAATCGTTGCATTGCCGCATTCGCTACTTCACGTTCTGGGCTAATGACGACATCTATCGGAAAAATCTCTCCTTGGTGTGCTTCGGTTTGAATCGCAGAGAGATATGATTGTGATCTAAGTCGTGCAATTTTCCGATTAATCGCAAAAACCGAATGGGCAATTTGACAGGTTACCATGTTAACTTCATCGGAGTGTGTAGCTGCAATAATCATGTCAGTGTCACTTGCACCTGCTCGATCCAGAATATCAGGAAAAGAGGCAAAGCCAGATACTCCTTGAACATCTAGCGTGTCAGTTGCAAGTCTTATTAAGTCTGGATTATGATCAACAACTGTTACGTCATTTGACTCGCTGGCTAGATGCCGTGCGATTTGCCATCCAACTTGTCCTGCACCGCAAATTATGACCTTCATGGAAAACTCTGTTTTGGCCGACAATTTAGAGATATTTAAATGACATAAAACTAAAAAATGTCAACAAGTGGTTAAGTCTGATAACATGCAGAAACGACAAAAGGTTTCAGGATTATAGCCAAATTAACTACTCATTGCCGTAATGTTGACGCGAATGTAATTTTGAGAATTTGAATTGTTAATTAGTGTCTGTTAAAAAAACCTCAATTCGCTGGTAAAATGTTAAAAAATGCACTTTTCTGATGCGTTTGTTCTGGCGAAGATTTCCGATATTTGGTACAATTTTTTAATATTTTATATGATTTCCACTGAAGCAGCCAATCTTCGCTAAATTGAAGAAAGCCATCCACATATTTCAGTTAAGTCAACATGTTGAAAAATATACTTTTATGCATGATAAACTCTTGAAATTCATGAAAAATTAGGGGTTTTTTAACTGACACTAATTAAGGAATAATAGCGGAAATTAAACTTCGTATTAGGGGGGAGGGCATAAGCGTTAACTTTGTTTTAATTTCTCTGATGACCTGCTATTGTGTTTCAAGGTTGATGTCTTGGGGGAGATCAGATATGAAGGAAGATGGGCAGTTGTTGCGGGATTTCCTGCCGGAGGGTTGGGAAAGCATGGCGGCGAATTTGGGGGCGTTGAAGGGTTTACGCAAGGAT
>JAPORV010000191.1 GCA_026710055.1 Aestuariivita sp. | reverse complement strand
ACAACCCCTCTTCGCTCAAGGCCCGTTTCCAGTTCTTGGCGATAGTCTCGGCCATCTCCGCCGCGCAGCTTCTGGCGGCTTCCGGTTTGATATCGAAGTGGCTGCTGGCCTCGAAGGCCAGATCAAGCGAGGCCGCGAATGAACCACCCTGGATGATTCCCGTTTCAAGAACACGGTGCCGGGACGGCGATGGATTGACATCGAAAGCCGGGGACAGCCGCCAGCGGTTCCCTCCGGCGTAAAGGAACCCGTGGTTCTTCAGGTGATCATCTTTATTGGAAACCAGAATGGTGAAGACGATCCGCCGCCACAACTCGAACAGATCTTCGGCAGGTTCGCTGGAAATCCGCCGGATCACATCGGCGATATCCGTATAAAACCCAGCCTCCTCGCCTTGCCAATCAAGCGCGGTGCGCGCGGATATATAGGGGATTCGGGTGTCGCCGCGCCGGTCGAACCGGCGAATAAGAGCAATCGGGCTATCGCTGTCGCGTAGCGCAAGTCTAGACTCGGAGGCGCGCAGGCCGCATTTGGCCGCGAGCTTGAGAGTCGCCACTTCGACCCGTTCAACGGGTTTGGTGTCCAGCGCGGAGGTGAACTTCGCGATCCATAGATGACCATCTTCGCCCTCGACATTGGCCTTGGGTCGCGCACCGCCGGACCCAGCCCCTCCGGCCAGTTCGCGCGCCTCTTCCGTCGCGCCGGCCGGATCTTGTTCGAACCGCTGGGTCAGTTGCCGCAGGCGCTCGAGTTCCACGAATCGCGGGACTGGCGGGACCAAGCCGGAAAGCGGTTCCATGTCGTCATCAAGGAAGCGCAAGGCGCCTTGCCTCGTGCGATCATCCGACAGTGTGAGAAAATCGAATTCCGTAAGCCCTCCGCCCAGCGCCCGGGTCATCAGGGCGCGACCCCAGGAATCGGGAGCGGAGTCGGCGAAGCATCCGGCAAGCGCGGAGCGTTTGTCTTCCCTGCCGGCACTGTAATGGCTTCCCTCGCGCAGCGGCAATCCCGGAGACAGCGCGAAGCGGCCCCCAGCGGCGAGCCACTCGTCTGAATACTCGAACTGTGAATACTGGCGACGCCCATCGGTCTCGAACCGCAGGCGTCCGACGATTCGCTTCCCCGCTCCCAAGGCGACGATTGCTTCGGGCATCAGAATCCCACGCCCCCATTGCTGCCATCGTTGCCGGATTGCCCGGAATCATGGTCAAAGGACTTTGCCGATACCTTGCTCCGGATTCGCTTCGGAAGCCTCTCTTGCTCCAGCAATAGCCCGATATCATCGCTCCCGACATCGAGAAAGCCAGAAATGCGATCGAGTTCCCCCAACACTAGGCACGCCATCGCCAGCGTCTCGATGCGAACGCCGCCATCACCCTTTTCAAGCCGGGCGACGGTCCGCTCGGACACGTCAAGCCGCTCGGCGAAATCCTTCATGGAAATCCGCCGCTTCAACCGGGCAACCTTCAAGTTCGAACCCAGCGAGCGCAAAGCGCGCTCGGCACTCGGAGAAGACATATTAGCCGCCATATCTGACCGTTAATCTTATGATAGCAGAAAAATATAGCAGTTATATACAACCATCACTACCACTCCCAGAGTAGCCTAATTCGATTCTATGTCACTTTTTGTTCTTATAAACAGCATTTTTTCTCGCATCTCATCATTCTCGAAACTGAAGCGCCAACGCTCCTCCATAAATCTAATCAAGTCCATGCCTCGCTCGTAAATCTCATTAGGACCCCAATCTGCCTTTTTCGAGACCCTAATTTCCGAGTGAGATCCGTCTTCGTAACCAGCTCTAAGCCTCCTACTATCTTCATACTTAGGCTTCTTCTTTTCAGGAAATGAATCGTTTTGCAAGGAAGCATTGATAGCAAAAGAAAGCAGTAATAAGTTCCCGAGGCTATTGCGGTACCTCGCCCTATCGTTCTTGCTTACATTTTTAAATGCTGGCTCCCACGCCACTGTTTCTGTTTGCGGATATATGTGCTCGATAGAAATCTTGTCGTTCGGCGTCTTCAGCATATCTGTCCAATCCAACTTAGTTAGGCCATCGGATTTTAATTCTAACTCGTACTCATAGAGGAAGTATCGAATGCATGACCACTTATAGTAGCCATCCCCGGACTCAAACTTCTTTTGAAGTAAAACATGAAAATCGTCCATGAATCTGAAATTCGCTTTATCCCGAAGTCGCTCTTTAAGTCTCTCTAGATCGATCTCGCCTTGGTCGATCTCCCGAACTGCCTTGCTAAACTCAGATCTACCATATGTTGAACGGGAATGAGCCATTCGAAACACAACAAATATAAACCGCTCAATCTCTTTGAAGATACTGATGCGCTGTGCAGGATCTCTATATTTCTTCAATATTGCCATCAATAGTGGGCGGAAGTATACCATTCTCAGTCGATTAAGCCGTTCAATCCATTCTATTTCTCCCTTTGTCAAAATTCCGTGATGGTTTGGACAGTACGTTTGGAACCAGTATTGTGAGGATACTTTCAAGCTTTTAGCATATTGTCTAATCTCTTCTTGGTTCAGATCGGGCACCTTTCTCTTAGTACTTTCGACCTCATCCAGCCCGTTTTCATCTACTTCCTCCAACTCCAGGTCGGAAATATTCTCCTCAGCTTCATCAAGTTTCACAGATTGAGAGATCTTACGATAAACACTCTGTGGCGTGAACTGCTCTTTCAATAGAAATTGAATGTAGTTTTTCTTGGTAGAGAAATACATTATCGAGTGTGCTCGCAGAAATTCGTCGTCGTTCAGCGGCATCGACTTGTTGCGTCCTAGCTGGTGGTAAACCTCTTTCCAAGCTTCATTGATCAAGACCATCAAATCTTTGCGCGATGCTGAGTTCAGTTCGTCTTCAGTGTAGAGGTTCGTTAGATAAATCAAGCGGTTCTTGAGCAATTCTAGATTTGAGAGGTTCTTACCACGATTGTTCATAGTTTCGAATGTGACAAAGACATCGAACTCATCCTTGATAATGTATTCATTGAATAGCAACTGTTTGGTGAGTGTGCGGTATACTTCTTGAAGACCTACCATCCCCCTTTCTTTGTACCATGCCTGAAGTTTTTGCGTGAAGAAGCTCTTACCATTGCTTAGTTTAAGCGTATAGAAATTGTGTTCTTCATTGCCACCGTAATTTTCGCCCAGAATTTCGTGCCTTATGTAATTATTTAATGGATTGTCGAGAGTGTAGCCGAATTTGTAGGTGCGAAATGAATCATCTGGAGGTGTCTTGAATAGAAACGTTTTTTCGATATCTGCTATACTAAATGTGCTGGTCAAGAAGATTGCATCATCCTTTTTATCCTGGTTTTCTGGCAAGCTTCTGAACAACTCGATAAAGGATTGGAGAAGAAGTATGATGGTCGTCAAGCGCTGCTGCCCGTCGACGACGTCGTATAGGTGGTAGTCATGTTCATAGACGAGCCAGAACTCCTTATCAGCCTCGTTAACTTCAGTGGAAGGGATTTTCTTTAGAGTCAGTTGGCCTGTGTAGTGAGATCGTTCTTTTGGCAGGTTGATCAGATCTTCCCAGAATGCATCTAGCTCTTGGCTACTCCACGAATATCCCCGCTGGTAATCGGGAATTCGGAACAGCTTTCTCGTGAAAATGCCGAAAATATTATCGAGCGATTTGCTTTCACCCATCTTAGTATCCGTTGAATTTTAGAACCAAATCTTGGTATTTTGATTGGCTGACTAAGCATCCGCATAGCTCGCCGCAAGCTGTCAGTATAGCAGCATCTTGCCATCCGCTGCGCCGCTTTGGAGGAATTGACGAGACCTTCGCATCTCGCAGCTCTTTCAAATCGGAATTTGTTGCTCCTTTGCCAGTGGGCGCGCACATGGTAGAGTTAAG
>JAPORV010000070.1 GCA_026710055.1 Aestuariivita sp. | reverse complement strand
GCTCGCTTCGAGATTCACTACACACCAAAACACGGCTCCTGGCTGAACATCGCTGAAATTGAGATCAATGTGCTCACGCGGCAATGCCTTGCACGACGCATTCCTGACCGGGCGACGATGGTTCGGGAAGTACGTGCCTGGCAGGATCATCGCAACGCGGCCCAACACTCCGTTAACTGGCGGTTCACAACCGACGGTGCCCGCATCAAACTCAAGTCCCTATATCCATTAATACAATAAAGTTGATATACTAGTTGAAGAAAAGCACATTGCAAGAATGGATCAGTTCTATTGTAAGAATGTAATTCTAGATGTATTACTTCAATCCAAATATAAAGATGAATTATCAAATCTAAAAGCAAAGAACTATTGAACTTCATCCGTAGGGACTCGGGCGCATTTTCACCAGTGTTCATTGAGGGTGAGGAGGTCATTAAAAGCATCCTTGAACCGAGTAAAGCTGTGGTCAGGGATGAAAAGTTCCCGCAAAAACACAGTTGTCATACAAAGTATGCCTAGTATTCGGAAATTATTGAATTGATGGTTTATAATTTGTGAAGAGAGTAGATTTTTCAGCCATCCAGCTTTGTGAAGGAAAAATGTATGTAAAAAATGAAAGTGATATTTCCATCAATTCAATACAGTTGATACACTAGTGCTGGAAAAACATTTGTTTTAACCAAACTACAAAACAGAATAGCGCGGAGAAGAAATCTTGTAATCCATGCACTCCATTGTCATTCTGCTGATATTGAAAATGCTAAATTTATGTTTTAAAACAATTGCTGTTATAGACCACCAAACCGAAAGCGGATTGGCTTAACATTGTACAGAGTGCAAAATCTGAATTAGCACAAAAAGCAGATAGCATTAGTTTCTTATCTTTCAGTATTGACTTTGCAAATATGGTGAAAGAACGAGAGCCAAAATACTTCTTGACATTAAGAAATATACTTCCCGCTGATAAATGGGTCAATCCTGTCATTCTCGCCATTGATGAAGCGCAATGTTTTTCAGGTGGTTAGGCAGGTGATC
Source organism: Aestuariivita sp. (assembly GCA_026710055.1). Taxonomy (GTDB): domain Bacteria; phylum Pseudomonadota; class Alphaproteobacteria; order Rhodobacterales; family Rhodobacteraceae; genus JAPORY01. The sequence goes on along the minus strand of JAPORV010000070.1, from coordinate 2,862 downwards.
ATACACAATTTCTACAATATATTCATAATACTAACATAATACAGTTGCCGCTAGATCTTGTTTTCGTTGGGTTAGGCGATACCATTAATTGAGTCAACAAGATAGGAATTACATCAGTAATTCCCGCTAACTTGGGTGAATAGTAACGAGTGTCATTCGAACTCTAATTCTTTGAGAAAACTAGAAAAAATGTTCCAAAAATAACATTAAAGTCTCAATTTTGGTGTAAAAATTTTACGAAAAATAATTTTTAAATTTCGTAACTATATGAAAATAAAAGAAAAAATATTCTATCGGGAATTGCTGGAATTACATATGGAGTGTTTTCCTTCGCGATTGGGGCACTTATGTTAAGTGAGCGATAGGAAGTCGTTGATGTCCTCTGAAAATATTTTGGGATGACGTCAGAAAGCAGTATGAAAACTTTATATAAATCACGATACTAAGAAATTCGAAATCTTTAGCAGTAGATAGCATATCCTGGAACAATTCGGCACAGGAAAAGAAGCAACACAATGTTACGTTCAACATTTGATCCACCAAGAGGTATTAGCTGAAAGTCTCCATACAGAAAGTTATGTTTGTTCTATCCCAAGTATTTAGTCGTATTTGATACGAACGCGCAAACTTCTTGCCAGATGAAAACTGTCAATTGAGGAAAAGTTGAAGTCTGAACTGCCTGTTATAGAGTGAAAGCCATGCACTTGAACGTTAAGTGGATCGGATGAATTATTCCCGACTTCAATTACGTCCGATACACTTAGTGGGTTTAGTAACTTATGTATGCGGATCGTGGTGGAAGCAGGAGTCTTTCGTTCAATTAGGGAATTCAATAAAGTATTTGATTTCCTTTTGAAATAGTTTGAAACATACTGTAAAGTTTATGGTAAAAGTATCGCGTTTAGTATTTTTGTCAGATAAAATCAAACCGAGCATGTAAACACTTAAGCAATACCCGACGCTTCACGCACAAAATGAACAAACTCCAAGCAGTTGAAGACAAGAGGTAAGTTTCACATAGTTTAATTTGGTTACTAAATTTTTGGTTGAAGCGAGAAAGTTAACTCATATACCTAAAAAAATGAATAGTGAAATAATTCATGCAATCCCTTATTTTCGCGGTTATTGCAATATTCGAGTTGAGGGGAAAAGGGGAAATTGAATATGCTTTGATAAGTTCAGTTTAATGAAAGACCTACCTGAGGCAATCCCGCTAAATCAACTATTTTGCCGTTAAATTTGATAGTGCGGCTCCGGTTTAATTTGCTTTAACGATATCTACTTCTTTGTACCCTGATGCAAAACCCCGTAGCGACATGTCTAATGAAATTAATTTCTCTGGTGCAGGTGCTGGCACAATTTCAACGATTGCATCTATCCCTGTTCTGAACGCTTCGACATCTTCTTTCGTAAAGCCAACTTGAACTACGCAACCAATTTGATTGCAATAAGAGTAATTATATCTTTTTCCAGTTGCACCTTCAACAGAGATTGTTAGTTTTGCCGTTAGGAGAGTTTCTAATGGTACAATAATGGTGCCAGCGGCTACGGCTTGACCTTGTCCTTCAATACGAAAAATCGAAACCTCGGCGGTTGGGTTTCCAGTCTCATCTTCAAGAATCTGACTCAAGGAGCAGGGATCTTTTTCTGCTTCGATGCGAATGCAAACTAAATCCCAGTCTTCAAATGTTTTTTTTGTATAGCGGTCACCAATTTGAGGTGCGTCTGCCGACTCTCCCAAATCAAGCTGCTTTGTCATAGATATGTTCGGTGATTCATTATTTTTTTCCTGTGCTGTCACATTGATACTGAAACTTAATATCAAAACAATTGAAAATAAGGTCATAAATTTCGACATTTTTACTTCTTTCGCAAAATTATACTGCTTACTGAAAAAAATATGTTACGGGTTTAGGTGATTTGAACAAAGCGGTAAATTTATCGTAATTCCAAAAAATTAAGTTGAACAAGTTGATTATGCCTCTATCATAGTTGTCAAAATTTTATGTTTGTAACAACCCTAAGGTTGCATATTTTTTTAGTGCGGGTTCAATAAATTTATCATCAAATTTTGTCAATTGCTAAACATCCGCACAGAAGGTAAATGATTTTGTATTGAAGTAATTTTATAAAAATCTCGACAATTGTGTTCGTTAAGTGGTTTTGTACCTGAGTAGAACGTAATTTCTGCGGAAAAATTGAATAGGGTGGCACCTATTTTCACATAGGGTAACTATTCATTTTATTGAAATTTTTTTCTCATGATCGGACGAGGTGTTTGATTGATGTCAATCATGACGGTTTCTTTATAAAAAATGATAATCAATCCGTGTCATTAAAGTCATCAAGCGGAATTGAGGGTACCACAACGATCGCGGTAAAAAACCGGAAAACTGGGTTACTCCGGTCCTCTTGCACAAATCTGTATATGCGCGATAACGCATACGATTCTGCTTTAGGTCAGATACCTATTCGTGGTCAAGCCACGGGTGGCAATAGTGATTCTTGACCAATACAAGATTTCAAGCATGTCTACTGTTCTCCATATCCTGTGAAGTCCTTTTGCGACCTTCGGCGTAGTGCCTGTAAAACTAGATTAGTGTCTGTAAAAAAACCCTAAATTCGATATTAAAACACTGAAAAAGTTGGCTCTTTTGTCATTTTTCTCTGGCGTGGATTGCGAGTATTTGGGACAATATCAGCAATTACACCCAAGATTTGCCCCAAATCAGCAAATCTTCGCCAGAATCTCTCGAAAGAAAGGTCACATTATGCGCACATCCTTCGCCATACAACCCCTTCTTGGTAATACCGCCACCCGTCAACTCACCTTCGACCCTAACTCCCGCGATGATACCGAAG